>NZ_JBNJRW010000005.1:0-250417 GCF_050113895.1 Aestuariimicrobium sp. Y1814
GTATGAAAACACCCCCTGGTGTGTCCCGATCAGGGGACTCACCAGGGGGTGTGTTGAAGTCCGGCAGCGTCCTAGTCTCCCACAGGATCCCTCCTGCAGTACCATCGGCGCTGAAAGGCTTAACTTCCGGGTTCGGAATGGAGCCGGGTGTTTCCCTTTCGCCATGGCCACCGTAACACTATGGAGATATCAACCAGAACCCCTGCCAGCCAGACCCACAAGGGCCGGCCGGACCGGGTGCTTGGTTGTTCCTCGAGAACAACACAGTGGACGCGTAGCATCTTTGTAGACAAATTGAGTGTGAGGGACAAGCCCTCGGCCTATTAGTATCGGTCAGCTCCATGCCTCTCAGCACTTCCACATCCGACCTATCACCCGGTGGTCTGCCGGGGGCCTTACCAGATTCATCTGTGGGAACCCTCATCTTGAAGCGTGCTTCCCGCTTAGATGCTTTCAGCGGTTATCACTCCCCAACGTAGCCAACCAGCCGTGCCCTTGGCAGGACAACTGGCACACCAGAGGTTGGTCCGTCCCGGTCCTCTCGTACTAAGGACAGCCCTTCTCAAGATTCCTACGCGCGCAGCGGATAGGGACCGAACTGTCTCACGACGTTCTGAACCCAGCTCGCGTGCCGCTTTAATGGGCGAACAGCCCAACCCTTGGGACCGACTACAGCCCCAGGATGCGACGAGCCGACATCGAGGTGCCAAACCATGCCGTCGCTGTGAGCGCTCGGGCAAGATCAGCCTGTTATCCCCGGGGTACCTTTTATCCGTTGAGCGACGGCGCTTCCATGTGCCACCGTCGGATCACTAGTCCCGACTTTCGTCCCTGCTCGAGGTGTCCCTCTCACAGTCAAGCTCCCTTGTGCACTTACACTCAACACCTGATTGCCAACCAGGCTGAGGGAACCTTTGGGCGCCTCCGTTACCTTTTGGGAGGCGACCGCCCCAGTCAAACTACCCATCAGGCACTGTCCCTGATCCAGATAATGGACCTAGGTTAGATAACCAGAACGACCAGAGTGGTATTTCAACGATGACTCCACGAACACTGGCGTGCCCGCTTCAAAGTCTCCCACCTATCCTACACAAGTCGTCCCAATCACCAATACCAAACTATAGTAAAGGTCCCGGGGTCTTTCCGTCCTGCTGCGCGTAACGAGCATCTTTACTCGTAATGCAATTTCGCCGAGTTCATGGTGGAGACAGCGCCCAAGTCGTTACTCCATTCGTGCAGGTCGGAACTTACCCGACAAGGAATTTCGCTACCTTAGGATGGTTATAGTTACCACCGCCGTTTACTGGGGCTTAAGTTCAGTGCTTCGCTCACGCTGACACTTCCCCTTAACCTTCCAGCACCGGGCAGGAGTCAGTCCGTATACATCGTCTTACGACTTGGCACGGACCTGTGTTTTTGGTAAACAGTCGCTTGGGCCTGGTCTCTGCGACTTTCAACGCATCAGCCAGCAAGTGGCATCACGTATCCAGTCCCCCTTATCCCGAAGTTACGGGGGCATTTTGCCGAGTTCCTTCACCATGATTATCTCGATCGCCTTGGTATTCTCTACCTATCCACCTGTGTCGGTTTGGGGTACGGGCGGCTAAACAATACTCACGAAGCTTTTCTAGGCAGCATAGGATCACCCAGTCACAGACCAAAGTCTGCTCCCCCTCATGTCTCAGGCACACGCATGGCGGATTTACCTACCACACACCCTACACACTTAGCCCGGGACAACCATCGCCCGGGATGGGCTACCTTCCTGCGTCCCTCCGCAGCTTGCCTACTAAAGCATTGGGTCAGAGAGTCAGCACCATCACCCCGAAGGGATCAAATGCCTTCCGTCCTTAGCATCAACTCATTCGACACTTGCTCGTTTTCGCCGGTACGGGAATATCAACCCGTTGTCCATCGACTACGCCTGTCGGCCTCGCCTTAGGTCCCGACTTACCCAGGGCAGATTAGCTTGACCCTGGAACCCTTGGATATTCGGCGGACGGGTTTCTCACCCGTCATTCGCTACTCATGCCTGCATTCTCACTCGTGTGCACTCCACCACCAGGTCACCCCGCAGCTTCACCGCACACACGACGCTCCCCTACCCATCCACACACCTGGACCCAAAAGGGTCAGGTACACGCGTGAATGCCACAGCTTCGGCGGATAACTTGAGCCCCGCTAAATTGTCGGCGCAGAATCACTTGACCAGTGAGCTATTACGCACTCTTTCAAGGATGGCTGCTTCCAAGCCAACCTCCTGGTTGTCTCCGCGACTCCACATCCTTTTCCACTTAGTTACCACTTAGGGGCCTTAGCTGATGATCTGGGCTGTTTCCCTCTCGACTACGAACCTTATCGCCCGCAGTCTCACTGCTGCGCTCTCACTTACCGGCATTCGGAGTTTGGTTGATTTCGGTAAGCTTGTGGGCCCCCTAGACCATCCAGTGCTCTACCTCCGGCAAGAAACACGCAACGCTGCACCTATATGCATTTCGGGGAGAACCAGCTATCACGTAGTTTGATTGGCCTTTCACCCCTATCCACAGCTCATCCCCTCGGTTTTCAACCCAAGTGGGTTCGGGCCTCCACGAGGTCTTACCCTCGCTTCACCCTGGCCATGGATAGATCACTACGCTTCGGGTCTAGAGCATGCGACTCAACGCCCTGTTCGGACTCGCTTTCGCTACGGCTCCCCCACACGGGTTAACCTCGCCACACACCACTAACTCGCAGGCTCATTCTTCAAAAGGCACGCCGTCACCCCGAAAGGCTCCGACGGATTGTATGCGATCGGTTTCAGGTACTATTTCACTCCCCTCCCGGGGTACTTTTCACCTTTCCCTCACGGTACTTGTCCGCTATCGGTCACCAAGGAGTATTTAGGCTTAGCGGATGGTCCCGCCAGATTCACACGGAATTTCAGGGGTTCCGTGCTACTTGGGAAAACACTCAGGAGTGACGAACTTACGTTTACGGGAGTCTCACCCTCTACGCTCGGCCTTCCCAGACCGTTCAACTTCACCCATCATTTCTAACTCCCTGCCAGGATGACAGTCCCGACTGAATGCTCCCACAACCCCGCACATGCAACGCCTGCCAGCTCTCACACACGCACGGTTTGGCCTCTTCCGCTTTCGCTCGCCACTACTCACGGAATCACTATTGTTTTCTCTTCCTGTGGGTACTGAGATGTTTCACTTCCCCACGTTCCCTCCAACTGCCCTATATATTCAGGCAGAGGTCGCCGGACATGACTCCGGTATTCCAGGTTTCCCCATTCGGAAATCCTCGGATCACAGCTCGTTTACCAGCTCCCCAAGGCTTATCGCAGGTTACAACGTCCTTCATCGGCTCTTGGTGCCTAGGCATCCACCGATCGCACTTAGTAGCTTGTCCAACAAAAAACAAAAATCTACAAAGATGCTCGCGTCCACTGTGAAGTTCTCAAACAACAACCGAGCCCACCCCCACACCCCCCAACAACCAGGGACGTGCAGACCATGGTCCGCCAAGAAACACAACCACACACACCCACAAGAAGTGTGAACGGTCGGCCCCTCAGGACCCAACAACGTGTCCAGGACCCATAACTGACACCGTCGACTTCCACACCCAAACCCACCAGCGTCCGAAGACGAAACGAGTTGGGCAGTACTGAACGAACAGCATCACCACAGATCCGCAGGTCAATGCTCCACAAAGTGCCTGCGCCGGCCGGGAACACACGCCCCGGAACCAGCACTTGGACCAAACACCCCTCAAGAGGTGGTGCCGGCCAAACAGACTCCTTAGAAAGGAGGTGATCCAGCCGCACCTTCCGGTACGGCTACCTTGTTACGACTTAGTCCTAATTACCAGTCCCACCTTCGACGGCTCCCTCCACAAGGGTTGGGCCACCGGCTTCGGGTGTTACCGACTTTCATGACTTGACGGGCGGTGTGTACAAGCCCCGGGAACGTATTCACCGCAGCGTTGCTGATCTGCGATTACTAGCGACTCCGACTTCATGGGGTCGAGTTGCAGACCCCAATCCGAACTGAGACTGGCTTTTTGGGATTCGCTCACCCTTACAGGTTCGCAGCCCTTTGTACCAGCCATTGTAGCATGCGTGAAGCCCTGGACATAAGGGGCATGATGACTTGACCTCATCCCCACCTTCCTCCGAGTTGGCCCCGGCGGTCTCCCATGAGTCCCCGGCATTACCCGCTGGCAACATAGGACGAGGGTTGCGCTCGTTGCGGGACTTAACCCAACATCTCACGACACGAGCTGACGACAGCCATGCACCACCTGTATACCGACCCAAAAGGGGGCACCCATCTCTGAATGTTTCCGGTACATGTCAAACCCAGGTAAGGTTCTTCGCGTTGCATCGAATTAATCCGCATGCTCCGCCGCTTGTGCGGGGCCCCGTCAATTCCTTTGAGTTTTAGCCTTGCGGCCGTACTCCCCAGGCGGGGTACTTAATGCGTTAGCTACGGCACGGAGAACGTGGAAGTCCCCCACACCTAGTACCCACCGTTTACGGCGTGGACTACCAGGGTATCTAAGCCTGTTTGCTCCCCACGCTTTCGCTTCTCAGCGTCAGGAAAAGTCCAGAGAACCGCCTTCGCCACCGGTGTTCCTCCTGATATCTGCGCATTCCACCGCTCCACCAGGAATTCCGTTCTCCCCTACTTCCCTCTAGTCAACCCGTATCAGAAGCAGGCTCAGGGTTAAGCCCTGAGTTTTCACTTCTGACGCAATCAACCGCCTACAAGCTCTTTACGCCCAATAATTCCGGACAACGCTCGCACCCTACGTATCACCGCGGCTGCTGGCACGTAGTTGGCCGGTGCTTCTTCTCCTACTACCGTCACAAAAAGCTTCGTCATAGGTGAAAGCGGTTTACAACCCGAAGGCCGTCATCCCGCACGCGGCGTTGCTGCATCAGGCTTGCGCCCATTGTGCAATATTCCCCACTGCTGCCTCCCGTAGGAGTCTGGGCCGTATCTCAGTCCCAGTGTGGCCGGTCGCCCTCTCAGGCCGGCTACCCGTCGAAGCCTTGGTGAGCCACTACCTCACCAACAAGCTGATAGGCCGCGAGTTGATCCAAGACCGCAAAAGCTTTCCACCCAACCCCATGCAGGACCAGGTCATATCCGGTATTAGCAGCTGTTTCCAACTGTTATCCCAGAGTCAAGGGCACATTACTCACGTGTTACTCACCCGTTCGCCACTCGTGTACCCCGAAGGGCCTTACCGTTCGACTTGCATGTGTTAAGCACGCCGCCAGCGTTCGTCCTGAGCCAGGATCAAACTCTCCGTTGAAAAATATCGCCAAACACCAACCACCCAAAGGCAGCCAGCATCACGACGTCAACAAGTTCGATGCCCAGCAAAAGAAAACCAAGCTGGTCTTCAACTGTCCATCAATCAAAGGAACCCAAACCACACCCAAAAGGCATGGCACGGGAAAAAACACACCCCAACCCCACCACCACAAAGATGGCACAGTCAGGATGCAAAAATAAAACTATGCATTGACTTTAGACACGCTGTTGAGTTCTCAAGATCCGACCGCGTCCCACACCTCAACCCTCAAATCCGAGAGCCTCAGCAAGGGGCAACCTGAAAAACACTACCGATCCACCCGCAGGCTGTCAAACCCACCGGCCCACCGGCCACCCCCAACCCCGAGCCACTGAAAACCAGTGAAACCCCTAGCCAGGAGCTACTTCCGCTGCCTCGCGACAACCTCAGCAACACTACCCGGGCCCCCCACCAGAGTCAAATCCGGCTTCCGACCCACACCATCCGGTGTCGCCAACTTCGAGACCTCAAGTGGGTTCTGTCCTGAACGCACACTCTGCCCCGCATGGGTGACTGGTGGTGTTCCCCGGGGTTCGTCCAGAGCCTCTCGGCCTGTCCGTTGCACCCTCAGGGCTTCGTAAACATTACGCGCGTCGCCCCGACTTCGCAAATCGGCGCGACGTGATCTGTGTCACACCAGCGAACACCCTAGTCACAGCAGTGTTGGTCAGGCCTGTGCGGCAGTGGCACCGCGGCGAAGCACCCCGACGGTCTTCTTGCCGCGGCGCAGCACTGCGTGCCCGCCGGCCAGGAAGTCGTCCTCACCCAGCCGGGCCTCCACGTCGGTGACCTTCTGGTTGTTCAGGTAAGCGCCCCCCTCCTGAATGGCGCGCCGGCCGGCAGAGCGTGACTCCACGACGCCGGCAAGCCTGAGGGCCTCGGCCACGTCGGGCAGCTCGGTCCCCGGCTCCAGCAACGCTCCCCCGACTTCGGCGGCGACATGGCTGAGCGTGCTCGACGGCAGGTCGGCGAGTTCACCGCGCCCGAACAGGGCGGCCGCAGCAGCGGTGGCGGCCTCCCGTTCAGCCACTCCGTGGACCAGGTCGGTCAGGTCGTCGGCCAACGCCCGCTGGGCTGCCCGACGATGCGGTTCCTGGAGCGTCAGCTGCTCCAGTTCGTCGATCTCGGCGCGGGTGCGGGGGCTGAACACCTTGATGTACTCGATGACCTTGCTGTCCTCGGCGTTCAGGAAGAACTGGTGGAAGGCGTAGGGAGAGGTGAGTTCGGGGTCGATCCAGACTGTGCCGCCTTCGGTCTTGCCGAACTTCGTGCCGTCCGCCTTGGTCAGCAGTGGGGTGGCCAGGGCGTGGACGTGGGTTCCCTCCACGCGGCGGATCAGGTCGGCGCCGGCGGTGATGTTGCCCCACTGGTCCGACCCACCGGTCTGCAGCACCACGTCGTGGCGACGGTGCAGTTCCAGGAAGTCCATCGACTGCAGCAGGACGTAGCTGAACTCCGTGTACGAGATGCCCTGCTCGAGCCGCTTGGCCACCACGTCACGGGCCAGCATCCGGTTGACCGGGAAGTGCTTGCCGATGTCGCGCAGGAACTCGACGACGTTCATCGAGCCGGTCCAGTCCAGGTTGTTGACGATGGTGGCGGCGTTGTCCCCGTTGAAGGTGACGTAGCGGGCCACCTGCCCGCGCAGCCGGTCGACCCAGCCGGCGACCACCTCTGGTGAGTTCATCACCCGCTCGCCGCTCTCCTTCGGGTCACCGATCATGCCGGTGGCCCCACCCACCAGGAGGACGGGCCGGTGCCCGGCGTCCTGCAGGCGACGTGCGGTGATGAGTTGGATCAGGTGGCCGATGTGCAGTGAGGGGGCGGTGGGGTCGAAACCGACGTAGAAGCGCACCGGGCCCTTGTCCAGCTCGGCCCCGAGCTCCTCGAGGTCGGTCGAGTGCGCGATCAGGCCGCGCCAGGCAAGTTCGTCCAGGACTTCATTCATGCGGCAAGCGTAGCGATCAGGGCGTGCTGGACGAGAACTCGCGGGCGGTGGCCAGGGCGGCGGCCACCTCGTCCAACTGGGCGCGGACCTGCGTGGGCGCGGTGCCCCCGCGACCGTCGCGGGAGGCGACCGACCCTTCGACGGTCAACACCTCGAGGACGCCCGGCTGCAGCAGCGGGTCGATCTCGCTGAGCTGCTCGGGGGTCAGGTCGGACAGTTCGGTGCCGGCGCTCTCGCAGTAGCGCACGGCATGGCCGGCGATCTCGTGGGCCTGGGCGAAAGGCACCCGCTGGCGCACCAACCAGTCGGCGACGTCGGTAGCCAGGGAGAAGCCGCGCGGTGCCAGGCTCGCCATCCGGTCGTGGTGGAAGGTGAGGGTGCCCACCATGCCCGCCACGGCCGGCAGCAGCACCACGAGCTGGTCGACCCCGTCGAAGAGGGGCTCCTTGTCCTCCTGCAGGTCCCTGTTGTAGGCCAGCGGCAGCCCCTTGAAGGTGGCCAGCAGCCCGGACAGGTTCCCGATCAGGCGACCGGCCTTGCCGCGGGCGAGCTCGGCCACGTCGGGGTTCTTCTTCTGCGGCATGATGCTTGAGCCCGTCGACCAGGCGTCGTCCAGAGTGGCGAAGCCGAACTCGTGGGTGCACCACAGGATGACGTCTTCACTCAGCCGGGACAGGTCGACGCCGATCTGTGCCAGCACGTAGGCGGCCTCGCTGACCAGGTCACGGGCGGCAGTGCCGTCGATCGAGTTGGGCACCGAGTCAGCAAAGCCCAGTTCACGGGCCACCAGCTGCGGGTCGAGTCCTAGTGAGGTGCCGGCCAGCGCACCGGAGCCATAGGGGCTGATGGCCAGCCGTTCGTCGAGGCTGACCAGCCGCTGGACGTCGCGCAGCAGCGGCCAGGCGTGGGCCAGCAGGTGGTGGCTGAGCAGCACCGGCTGGGCCGACTGCAGATGGGTGCGCCCGGGCATGATGGCGGTGATGTTGCTGCTCGCCTGGGCATGCAGGGCGGCCACGACCTCGGCCACCTCTCCGGCGATCAGGCGCACCTGCTGGCGCAGCCAGGCCCGGATGAGGGTGGCGATCTGGTCATTGCGGGAACGCCCGGCGCGCAGTCGTCCGCCCAGTTGTGGGCCGACGATCTCGGTCAGGCCGCGTTCGAGGGCGCCGTGGACGTCTTCGTCGCTGGGGGCGGGGCCGAATCGTCCGTCAGCGACCCGGGCGTCGAGCTCAGCGATGCCGGCCTGCATGTCGGCGAGTTCCTGGTCGGTGAGCAGCCCGGCAGTGTGCAGGGCCAGGGCGTGGGCGCTGGAGCCGGCCAGGTCGAGGCGGGCGAGCCGCCAGTCGAACTGGGTCGACTTCGACAGCGCGAACATCGCCTCGGCGGGGCCGCCCTCGAACCGGCCGCCCCAGAGCTTGCCCTCGTGCTCGGCCTCGTGCTGGGTCTGCTCGGCCTGTTCGTTGCTCATTCGGTGTCCCTTCTCCTGCCGTGGAGCGGCCAGTCGTACACGGTGCCGCGTAGCGGCCAGTCTTGCGCAGTGGGGCTGGTCGGGCCAGCTCGGTCATCGGGTCGGACTGCTCAATCGGGTCGGCTGCCGGCGGCCAGGTCACGCAGCCGGTCGGCGACCGCCGTGCCCTGGTCGGCATCGGCGGCGATCAGCAGCACGGTGTCGTCGCCGGCGATGGTGCCGACCACCCCCGGCAAGGAGGCCTTGTCGATCGCCGAGGCGAAGTACTGGGCCGCCCCGGCGGGCGTGTGGGCCACCACCAGTCCCCCGGCCGGCACCGCGTCGAGCAGCATCTCGGTGCACAGCCGCTGCAGCCGGGCCAGGTGGTTCTGGTCACCGACCGGTTCCTCGTCGGGGATGACGTAGCGCAGTGCCCCCTCGCTGTCGCGTTGGCGCACGGCCCGCAGGTCGAGCAGGTCCTTCGAGATGGTGCCCTGGGTGACCTGGACGCCCTCCTCGGCCAGCAGTTCGGCCAGCTCGGTCTGGGAAGAGACCGGGTGGTTCTCGATCAGCGACTGCACCAGCGCCCGGCGGGCGGCCCGGGACAGCCCTCGCTCAGCTGCTGCCATCGCCGTCGTCCCAGCGGGGGTCGGACAGGACCTCGCCGAGGGCCTCGACGAACCCGAGGGCCTGGGCCTCGGTGATCACCAGCGGCGGGGCCACCCGCAGCACGTGCGGCCGCGGGGCATTCGAGATGAAGCCGCGCTGCAGCAGTTCGGCGTTGACCGCGGCGGCGAAGTCACCGTCGAGGTTGACCCCGCGCAGCAGGCCCGCGCCGCTGACGTGGGTGACGTGCGGCAGGGCGGCGAGGCGTTCGGCGAGCAGGTCACCCAGGTCGAGGGTGTTCTGCAGCAGCCCGTCGCGTTCGATCACGGCGATCACGGCCAGGCCGGCGATGGCGGCCACCGGGTTGCCGCCGAAGGTGGTGCCGTGCTGGCCGGGTTGCAGCAGGTTGGCGGCCTCGCCGCGGGCCAGGACGGCCCCGATCGGGAAGCCGTTGCCCAGTCCCTTGGCCAGGGTGACCAGGTCGGCGTCGACGTCGCCGCCGGCCAGCCAGCGGCCGGTGCGACCCATGCCCGTCTGGACCTCGTCGAACCACAGCAGCGCACCGTGGGCGCGCGTGGCCCGCCGGACGGCCTGCAGGTATCCCTCGGGTGGGTTCACCACCCCGTTCTCGCCCTGAATCGGTTCGACGATGACCGCCGCGACGGTGTCGTCCAGTGCTGCGGAGAGGGCGTCGATGTCGCCGTAGGGGACGAAGGTGACCTCGCCGGGCAGCGGCTCGAACGGGGCGCGGTACTTCTCGTTCCAGGTCAGCGCCAGGGCTGCGGCGGTGCGGCCGTGGAAGCTGCCCTCCATGGCGATGATCCGGGTGCGGCCGGTGAGCCGGGTCAGTTTCCAGGCGGCCTCGTTGGCCTCGGTGCCGGAGTTGGTGAAGAACACCCGGGCGCTGCCGGGCTCGGCGCCCAGCACGGTGCCGACCAGCTTCTCGGCCAGCGCGACCTGGGCCGGGGTGGCGAAGAAGTTCGACACGTGGCCGAGCGTCATCAGCTGGCTGGTGATGGCCTGCAGCACCGCCGGGTGGGCGTGGCCCAGGGCGGTGACGGCCAGGCCCGAGAGCATGTCCTGGTAGCGGTTGCCGTCGGCGTCCCAGACATGGATGCCCTCGCCGCGGACGAAGACCCGCTGGGGGGCGCCGAAGGCGTTCATCATCACCCGGGAGTACCGCTCGCCCAGGTCGGCCTGGGCGCCGGGGGCGGACTGGAGGTGGGTGAGTTCGGTGCTGCTGTACTCGCTCATGCGTCAGTGTCCTGGCCAAGGTCGGGAATGGTGATGGCCCGCTGTTCGCGGGTGGTGTCGGCGTCGCCGTAGACCATGGTGCCGACGCCGGCGTCGGTGAAGATCTCGAGCAGCAGGCAGTGCTTGACGCGGCCGTCGATGATGGTCGCGCGGGGCACGCCCTGGGTGACCGCCCGCAGGCAGGCCTCCATCTTGGGGACCATGCCGCTCGACAGGCTCGGCAACATCTCTTCGAGTTCCTGGGCGCTGATCTGGGTGATCACGTCCTCCGACTCGGGCCAGTTGGCGTACAGGCCGGCGACGTCGGTGAGCATCACCAGGCGTTCGGCGCGCAGGGCGCTGGCCAGCGCGGCGGCGGCGGTGTCGGCGTTGATGTTGTGCACCTGGCCGGCCTCGTCGGGGGCGACGCTGGCGATCACGGGGATCCGGCCGGCCTCGAGCAGGTCGCGGATCGAGTCGGGACGCACGTGGGCGACGTCGCCGACCAGTCCGATGTCGAGGTCCTCACCGTCGACGTGGACGCTGCGCTTGGTGGCGGTGAACAGGCCTCCGTCCTCACCGGACATGCCGATCGCCAGTGGCCCGTGGGCGTTGATGAGCCCGACCAGGTCGCGACCGACCTTGCCGACCAGCACCATCCGGACGACGTCCATCGCTTCGGCGGTGGTGACCCGGAAGCCACCCTTGAACTCCGAATCGATGTCGAGGCGCTCGAGCATGCTCGAGATCTGCGGTCCGCCGCCGTGCACGACCACCGGCAGCACGCCACAGCGCCGCAGGAAGACAATGTCTTCGGCGAAGGCCTTCTTGAGGTCCTCGTCGACCATGGCGTTGCCGCCGTACTTGATGACGACGACCTTGCCGGCGTACTCGGTCAGCCAGGGCAGCGCCTCGATGAGGGTGGAGGCCTTGCTGATCAACTGGGCCTGGTCGTCCTTGCGTGTGGTGCTCATGAGGAGTAGTCCGCGTTCTCGGTGATGTAGCCGTGGGTCAGGTCACTGGTCAGGATGGTGGCGGTCTCGGTGCCGGCGTGCAGGTCGACCAGCACGTGCACCTCGCGGCCGGTCAGGTCGACGTTCTCACGGGGTTCACCGATGCCGCCGCCGGTGCAGACCTGGACGCCGTTGAAGCTGACGTCGAGCCGGTCGGGGTCGAACTCGGCGGCGGTGGTGCCGATCTGGGCCAGCACACGGCCCCAGTTCGGGTCGTTGCCGGCCACGGCGGTCTTGAACAGGTTGCTGCGCGAGATGGCGCGGCCCACCTCGAGGGCGTCCTCCACCGAGTCGGCGTTGACCACCTCGATGGTGATGTCATGCTCGGCGCCCTCGGCGTCGGCCATCATCTGCCGGGCCAGGTCGGCGCAGATGGCCACCAGCACGTCGGCCAGTTCGGGTTCGTCGACGGCCACGCCCGAGGCGCCCGAAGCCATCGCCACCACTGTGTCGTTGGTCGACATGCAGCCGTCGGTGTCAAGGCGGTCGAAGGTGAGCCGGCAGGCGGTGCGCAGGGCCTTGTCGAGCACGTGGGGTTCGACGACGGCGTCGGTGGTGATGACGCACAGCATCGTGGCGAGCCCGGGCGCGATCATGCCGGCACCCTTGGTCATGCCGCCGGCGGTCCAGCCGTTGTCGGTGGTGATCTCGGCCTGCTTGGCGCGGGTGTCGGTGGTCATGATGGCCGCAGCGGCGTCTGGGCCGCCCTGCGGAGAGAGCTCCTGGGCGGCCTGCTTCACCCCGGCCACCAGCCGGTCCATCGGCAGGCGGACCCCGATGAGCCCGGTGGAGGCCACGGCAACCTCGTCGGCGGGAATGTCCAGGGCCGCGGCGGTGGCCGCGCTGGTCTCGCGGGCGTCGGTCAGCCCGCCCTCACCGGTACAGGCGTTCGCCCCACCGGAGTTCAGCACGATCGCGCGGGCGGTGTTGTTGGTCAGGACGACGCGGCTGTGCACCACGGGGGCGGCGGTGACGCGGTTGCTGGTGAACACCCCGGCGGCGGTGTACTGGGGCCCAAGGTTGCGCACCAGCGCGACGTCGGGCTTGCCGCTGGTCTTGAGGCCGGCGGCCACGCCGCTGGCGGTGAAGCCCTGGGCTGCGGTGACGCCCCGGCCGTCACGGATCAGGTAGTACTCACTCACGGCGCGACTCCCACAGTGGTCAGCCCGGTGGTCTCCTCGATCCCCAGGGCGATGTTCATGGACTGGATGGCACCACCGGCGGTGCCCTTGGTCAGGTTGTCGAGGGTCGAGACCGCGACCAGACGGTTGACCGACTCGTCGACAGTGACCTGCATCTGGACGGCGTTCGACCCGACCACCGACTGGCTCATCGGCCACTGCCCCTCGGGCAGCAGGTGGACGAAGGGCTCGCCTGCCCAGGCCTGTTCGTAGGCCGGTCGGACGGCGGCGGCCTCGACGCCGGCGGCCAGGGGTGCGGTGCACACGGCCAGGATGCCGCGTGCCATCGGCACCAGCATGGGGGTGAAGCTGATGCTGGGGTCGACCGCGCCCAGGACGCGCAGGTTCTGGGTGATTTCGGGGGTGTGACGGTGCACACCACCGACGCCGTAGGCGCTGGCCGAGCCGAACAGTTCGGCGCCGAGCAGGTGCGGTTTGGCGGCCTTGCCGGCCCCGGACGAGCCGCTGGCGGCGGCAATGGTGATGTCGCGGCCGTCGATCAGGCCGGCGCTCACCGCCGGCGCCAGCGCGAGGGTGGCCGTCGTGGGGTAGCAGCCGGGCACCGCGACCCGCTTGGCGCCGGCCAGCCGGGCACGTGCGCCGGGCAGTTCGGGCAGCCCGTAGGGCCAAGTGCCGGCGTGGTCGCAGTGGTAGAAGCGCTGCCAGTCCTCGGCGCTCTCGAGGCGGTGGTCGGCCCCGGCGTCGATGACGAGCACGTCGTCACCCAGCTGGGCGGCGATCTCGGCGCTGGCGCCGTGCGGCAGGGCCAGGAAGACGACGTCGTGCCCGGCCAGGTTCTCCGCCGTGGTGGGCAGGATCTCGCGGTCGGCCAGCGGCACCAGGTGCGGGTGGTGGGCACCCAGCTTCGAGCCTGCGCTGGAGTGGGCGGTCAGGTTGCCCAGCCGGACCTCGGGATGGCCCAGCAGCAGCCGGAGCACCTCTCCCCCGGCGTAACCGGTGCACCCGGCCACGGAAACTGTGATCATGGAATAACTATTGCACAGTCGGAATGGTTATTCGAATCCTCGGACGGTCCGTGGCCGTGCGCCGGGCACAGTCCCCGGGGTCAGGAGCGAAGCACCGCGCCGAACCGCTCGGACGCCACGGCCACCGCCGCGTCCCGCGCGGCCGCGGCCTCGGCATCGGTGAGGGTCGTGGCACCGCGGAACCGCAGCGCGAACGCCAGCGACTTCTTGCCCTGGCCGACCTGCGGGCCAGTGTAGACGTCGAACAGGTGGATCTGCTCGAGCAGCTCGCCAGCACCTTCGGCCAGCGCCTGCTGCACGTCACCGGCGGCCACCTCGGCGTCGACCACCAGGGCGACGTCCTCCTTGGCGAGCGGGAACGGGCTGAGCGGGGCGATCGTCCCCGGCCCGGGCACGGCATCGAGCAGGCGGTCCAGGTCGAGCTCCAGGGCGGCGGTGCGCTCCGGCAGGTCGAAGGCCTCGACCACGCTCGGGTGCAGTTCACCGGCGACACCGATCACCACGCCGTCGACCAGGAGCTCGGCGCATCGTCCGGGGTGCCAGGACGCCGCCTGGGCGCTGCGCCGCTGCAGGCGAATGCCCACGGCGGCCGCGACCCGGTCGGCCAGGTCGACGACCTGGGCCCAGCCGGCCTTCGGGCCGGGAGCGAGCCGCTCACCGTTCCAAGCCGGCGCATGCCACTCACCGGTGACCACGGCGGCCAGCAGTCGGGGCTGGTCGGGCAGGGAGTCGGCCAGCGCCTGCAGTTCCTCGTCGCTCGGGCGCTGGGCCACCGTCACGGTAGGCGCCGCCGGACGATCGGCACCGCGGAAAACACGGCCGCACTCGAACAGGGCCAGGTCGTCATTGCTGCGGCTGGTGTTCCTGGTCACGGCGGCGAACAGGCCCGGCAGCAGGGTGGTCCGCAGGTAGCCGTGGGTTTCGTCGAGCGGGTTGGCGAGCTTGACGGCGTCGCGGCGCGGGTCACCCTCGGGCAGGCCCAGCGCTTCGAGCTGGTCGGCGCCGAGGAACGGCAGAGTGATCTGTTCGACGAAACCGGCTGCCACCGCGGCGGCGAGCGCGTCGCGGCGTCCCCGCAGGCGGGCGTCCAGCCCCCGACCGGCGCCCAGCGGGGGGCTGACCGACGGGATGTTGGCGTAGCCGAGCTTGGTGCCGACCTCTTCGACATAGTCGTAGGCATCGACCAGGTCGGGGCGCCACGTCGGCGGCACCACGGTCAGGCTGTCGCCGATGGCGGTCACGTGGACACCGGAGGTCTCCAGGACCTTGATCACCTGCTCACGGCTGATCGGGAAGCCCATGACCCGGCCGGGCAGGTCGGCGGCCAGCACCTGGCGCGGCATCGGGGGCACACCGCCGGTGATGGTGACCTGTTCGGCGACGGCGCCACCGGCGTACTGGGCGAGCAGGTCGGCGGCACGCTTGCCGGCGGCGACAGCCAGAGCGGTGTCGACGCCACGGTCGTAACGTTTGGACGCCTCCGAGGGCAGGCGGTGGCGGCGGAAGGCTCGTCCGATCGTGGCCGCGTCGAAGTGGGCGGCCTCCAGCACGACGGTGGTGGTCTGGTCAGACACCCCGGTGTGCTCGCCACCCATGACGCCGGCCAGGCCGATGATCCCCGAGTCGTCGGTGATCAGCAGGTCGTCGGCAGCCAGGGCGCGGTTCACGCCGTCAAGGGTGACCAGGGTTTCGCCCTCGGTGGCCTTGCGGACGACGATGGGGCCGCTGAGCTTGTCACCGTCGTAGGCGTGCAGGGGCTGGCCGGACTCGAGCATGACGTAGTTGGTGACGTCGACGACCACCGAGATGGGGCGCATGCCGGCCTGGGTGAGGCGCTTGGCCATCCAGTCGGGGGTGGGTGCGGTGGCGTCGAGGCCGGTGATCGTCCGGGTGACGAACAGGCCGCAGGCCGGGTCCTGGACGACCACGGGGTAGCCGCCCTCCACGGGCTCGACGGGTTCGGGGGCCGGCTTGTAGGGGTCGACGAAGCGCACGTCGAAGGCCTGCGCGGTCTCACGGGCGATGCCGCGCAGCGACAGGCAGTAGCCGATGTCGGTGGTGATCTCCGTCTCGAGCACCTCGGCGCGGGCCTGCAGCACCTCCATGGCGTCGGCGCCGGGGACCGCGCCGGGGGTGGTGGGGTCGATGACCATGATCCCGGAGTGGTCCTCACCCAGGCCCAGTTCGTCCTCGGCGCAGATCATGCCGTCGGAGATGTGGCCGTAGGTCTTGCGGGCGGCGATCTGGAAGTCGCCGGGCAGGGTGGCGCCGGGCAGGGCGACCACGACCAGGTCGCCGGCCTCGAAGTTGTCGGCCCCGCAGATGACGCCTCGTCCGGTTTCGCCCTCGACCTCGTTGCGTGGGTCCTGCTCGGCGACGAAGTCGGGGCCGACGTCGACGCGGCACCAGTTGATGGTCTTGCCGTTCTTCTGTGGCTCGGCCTGCTTCGACAGCACCCTGCCGATCACCACGGGTCCACTGACCTCAGCGCCCAGGGTGACGATCTTCTCGACGGTGACCCCGACCTCGGTGAGGCGGTCGGCGACCTGGGTGGTCGTGACCTCCTCGGGCAGGGCGACCAGGTCACGCAACCAGGAAACGGGAACCTTCATCGGGCACCTCCGAGCAGGGAACGGCTGAAGCGGATGTCGCCCTCGACGAAGTCACGCAGGTCGGTGGCGGAGTTGCGGTTCATCACGGAGCGCTCGACGCCCATGCCGAAGGCGAACCCGGAGTAGACTTCCGGGTCGATCCCGGCGGCGACGAGGACGCGGGGGTTGACCACGCCGCAGCCACCCCATTCGATCCATCCTTCGGAGCGGCAGGTGCGGCAGGGACGGGCGGGGTTGCCGACCGACTCACCGTGGCAGACGAAGCATTCGAGGTCGACCTCGGCGCTGGGTTCGGTGAACGGGAAGTAGTGCGGGCGCAACCGGGTGCGCACATCGCCGAACAGGGCGCGCGCGAAGTGGTCGAGAGTGCCGCGCAGGTGGGCCATGCCGATGCCCTTGTCGATGCACAGGCCCTCGATCTGGTGGAAGACCGGCAGGTGGGTGGCGTCGTACTCGTCGGCGCGGAAGACCTTGCCGGGGCTCACCACGTGGATCGGGGGCTCACGGCGTTCCAGCATGGTGTGCAGCTGGGTCGGTGAGGTCGAGGTACGCAGGCACTTGCCGTCGGCGACGGGGTCGATCCACAGGGTGTCCTGCAGGGCGCGCGCCGGGTGGTCGGGGCCCAGGTTCAGGGCGTCGAAGTTGAACCACTCCGATTCCAGCTCGGGGCCTTCGACGACCTCCCAGCCCAGGGCGAGGAACACCTCGGACATCTTGTCCATCAGCGCGGTCACCGGGTGCGGTGCGCCGACCGGGGCGGTGGCGACCGGCACGGTCACGTCGACGGCTTCGGCGGCCAGCTGTGATTCCAGCTCGGCGGCCTTCAGCTCGGCCTCGCGCCGGGCGATGGCGGCGTTGATCTCGCCGCGGGCACGACCGACGCGCTGGCCGGCCTCCTTGCGGGCCTGCGGCGGCAGGGCACCGATCTCACGGTTGGCCAGGGCGATCGGGGAACGGTCCCCCGCGTGGGCGATCCGGGCCTGCTTCAGGTCGGTGGTGTTGCCGGCCGCCTCGATCGCGGCCAGCGCCTCGGCGAGCATCGCCTCGACCTGGTCGGCGTTCAGTGGCGTCACCTGCACCGGGTCAAAGTTGGTGTTCGGCCCGCTCATGGACTTTCCCTCTTTTCAGGTCTTCAGATTCTGTATTCCGGCCCGGCGGGGTTGGGCCCGCGCTGGGCGCTGGCCGTGGCGTACAGGCACACGGCCGCGGCGGTCGACAGGTTCAAGGACTCGGCCTGGCCCCACATGGGCACACCGACGACGCGGTCTGCCAGGGAGCGTTCCAGCTCCGGAAGCCCCCACGCCTCGTTGCCCATGATCCAGGCGGTCGGACGAGACAGTTGGTCGAGTTTGGCCATCTCGTCGAGGCTCGCTCCCCCGCCATCGGCGGCCAGCACCTGCAGGCCCTGGCCGCGCAGCTGGTCGACGGCCTCGGCCAGGTCGACGCCGGTGACCACGGGGACGTGGAAGATGCTGCCGACGCTCGAGCGGACCGTCTTCGGGTTGTGGAGTTCCACCGAGCCCTTGGTGAGCACCACCGCGTCGGCCCCGAAGGCGTCGGCGCAGCGGATGACGGTGCCGGCATTGCCGGGGTCACGCACCTGGGCGCAGATCACCACCAGCTTGGGTGAGACCACGTCCGCCCAGGTGGACTGCACCTGGCGGGCCACCGCGAAGACGCCCTGGCTGGTGACGGTGTCACTGAGCTGGGCGGCGTCCTCGTCGTCGGCGCGCCAGACCTCGGCGGGCCGGCCGATGTCAAGAAGCTCGGCGTGGCGGGTCGGGTCGGTGGTGATCAGTGCCCCGACCTCGCCGTGCAGCAGGGCCTCCCGCACGGCCTGGACCCCCTCGACGAGGAACCTGCCCGACTCCTCACGCCCACGGCGTTGCAGCAGACGACGGGCCGACCGCAACTGGGTACGCGGAATCGGCTCGAGGTCCGCAGTACCAGTGTCGGTCGGCCCGGTCATGTCCACTGTGGCGACTGCGCGGCTCAGGCCGCAGCTGCAGTCTGGTTGTCCTTCGCGGTCTGGACGAGCGCGGCAAAGGTCGCCGGGTCGCTGACGGCCAGGTCAGCCAGGATCTTGCGGTCGACCTCGACCCCGGCGTTCTTCAGGCCGTTGATGAACCTGTTGTAGGTCATGCCCTCGGCGCGAGCGGCAGCGTTGATGCGCTGGATCCACAGGGCGCGGAAATCACCCTTCTTGGCACGACGGTCACGGTAGGAGTAGGTCATCGAGTGGAGGACCTGCTCCTTGGCCTTGCGGTACAGGCGCGAACGCTGGCCGCGGTAGCCCGCCGCCTGCTCGAGGACCTCGCGGCGCTTCTTGTGGGCATTCACAGAACGCTTGACGCGTGCCATGGTGTATCTCCTTGTTCTGGCGACCCGGACGGGTCAGGTATGGGGGTGGGTGCCAGCGGGGCTGGCTGCGGGCCCTGCAGGCACCGCCGGAAGATCAGCGGGTCTTGTAGTTCCCGAGCAGCTTCATGACCTTCTGCGCGTCACCCTTCTCGAGGGCGGCGTCACCGGCAAGGCGACGGGTGCGGGTCGAGGTCTTGTTCTCCAGCAGGTGCTTGCGGCCAGCCTGGCGGCGCATGACCTTGCCCGAGGCGGTCACGCGGAACCGCTTCTTGGCACCCGAGTGGGTCTTCATCTTCGGCATGTTGCCGCTCCTGTCATTTCGTGGCTCCGCGGCACGGAGTCATGTGGTGCATGGTGGTGCTCCGCGAGCGGAGCGGGTGGGCCGCTGGGAGGCCCGGTAGGTCACCGGCAGGTGTGCCGGGTGGCCTGGGGAACTGGTGACCCGGGGCGGTGTCGCCCGCGGGTCAGGGGCTCACAGGTCGATGTCGGGGTCCATGTTGTCGGCCGGCCCCTTCTTCTTCTTGGTCGAGGGCTGGTGCTCTGCGCGTAGCTTGGCCTCCGCTGCCCGGTCGGCCTCCTGGTTGGCGGCCCGCTCAGCGATCCGGCGGTCACGCTCGGCGGCGAGGTCCTTGCTGGCCTCGGTCTTCTTGCGCACGGGCGCCAGAACCATCAGCATGTTGCGGCCGTCCAGCTTGGGAGCCGACTCGACGAAACCGAACTCGACCACGTCCTCGGCGAGCTTGTTGAGCAGGTTGACACCCAGTTCGGGGCGCGACTGCTCGCGTCCGCGGAACATGATGGTGATCTTGACCTTGTCGCCGCCCTTGAGGAAGCGCACGACGTGACCCTTCTTGGTGTCGTAGTCGTGCTGGTCGATCTTGGGACGAAGCTTCATCTCCTTGATGATGGTGTTCGTCTGGTTTCGGCGTGACTCACGGGCCTTCTGCGCGTTCTCGTACTTGAACTTGCCGTAGTCCATGAGCTTGGCAACCGGCGGACGCGCCTCGGCAGCGACCTCGACCAGATCCAGGTCATGCTCCCGGGCAAGCTGCAGCGCCTGCTCGATCCTGACGATGCCGACCTGTTCGCCGGCGGGGCCGACCAGTCGAACTTCGGGAACTCGAATCCGGTCGTTGATGCGCGGTTCGGTGCTGATGGTGCCTCCAAGGTTGAAATCAGTGCTGTGTGCCGGCCCCCTGCCGCCCAGCACTCTCCCCTGAACCCAAGGTCACTCAAACACAAAGGCCCTCGCGGGGACGCGAAGGCCTGACACACCTGCTCGACGATGCGAGCACGCAACCATGGGTGAACATGGTTGCCCACCACCACGGGGGTGGTGCGGTACCGACCCGTCGAGTTGACCCGATCAGGTGGGAGGTCAGGCCTCCACTTGGCTGGACGAGGCAGATTGCCCGGTCACGGTCACCCACATTACCCGACGACCCCCGTGGCCGTGAAATCGCGGGTGAGCATCATTCCTGGGCGAACATCCAGCCGAAGCCCCCGTCGTCCAGTTCGACCAGGCGTCGGCCCTGGGCAAGTTCCGAGACCAGGTCGGCGCCGACCAGCAGCGGCGCCGGCCCGGCGGCGTCGACGAGCAGCAGCTGGCAACCGGTCTCGGCGGCGGTGGCCGCCACCTCGGACAGGTCCCCAGGCACCGGCCGGGCACCGCTCTGCCAGGCGTTCATGGAGTCCAGCCCGGTGAACGCGAGCAGCGCCTCCTCACCGGCGGCGTTGCGCACACTGACCGCCGCCAGCTCGGCGTGCCGGTCGGGGTCGGGGCCGTCCATCGTCTCATCCCCGCTGGCGGCAATCGGCATCAGCAGCCTGGCCCCACCGAGTGCCACGACGGCACGCAGGTAGCCGGTGCGCGGGTCGGGCACCTCGGCCCGGGCCAGCGCTGCCCGGACCGCCGGGTCGGCCTCACCGGTGTCCCCCAGCCACCGGGCATTCGGTTGGGCGAGGGTGCGCCCGGAGCCGAGCAGGTGCTCGGGCAGGGCGGCGGGGTGGGCATCGTCGTGGGCCATGCGGCAAAGGTTAGCGGTCCGGCCGCGGGGCGGATTCGGGGGGCAGTTCAGGGCCGAAGACCTCGGGAAGTCGCGAGGAAATGCGGGGTGGATGTGGAAGGCTTGGGCCCATGGACAACTCCACGATCGCGATCATTGTCACAGTTGTGCTCAGCCTCGCCGCCCTCGGCTGGACGATGCTGGGCGTGCAGCGGATGCGCGGCACCCGCCACCTGCTGCAGGGCATCGGACTGGTGCTGCTGCCGGTGGGCCTGTGGCTGCTCGGCGTGATGGAACTGCTGGTGGACGGCGCCCAGGCGATCTACCGGTTCTTCGCCGACGGCACCCTCGACTCGATGGCGATCGCCGGCCTGGTGGTCGGCGGGCTCGGTGTGCTGGTCTTCCTGTCCTCGGCCGCGGTCAAGCCGGTGACCCGCGCCGATTCGAAGGAGCGTCGCGTCGCCCGCAAGCAGGCCAAGCAGCAGCTGTTGCAGGCACAGGCCGCCCAGGAACAGCGTGCCGTCGGGGCCGGGTCCCCGAGTCGTCCGGCTGCCCAGGAACCTGCCCGCACACGTCCCCAGCAGCCGACCGGCACCGCCAAGGGCGGCGGCCTGTCCAGTGAGGACGCCGAGATCGAGGCGCTGCTGAAGAAGCGTGGGATCGAGTAGGCCTCAGGCCTCGGCTACCGCGTGGTGGGCCAGGATGTAGGCGCGCACCTCACGCACCCGCTCCGCGGCGGCCGGACCCTCCTGGCGCTGGATGCCGAGCACCATGCGGCTGCGGCGTTCCTGGTCGTCCGGCCCGGGGACGAGCTGCAGGTAGGCCCAGGTGTCACCGGGGCCGTAGGTGGCGTCGATGATTTCGTCCCAGGGGTGGAACTTGCTGACCACCCCGTTGCGCAGCCGGGCGCCCTCGCTGGTCAGGGTCAGGTGGGACAGTGCGGTGCCCATCATGAACGCAATCATGAACACCAGGAAGAACAGCAGGGTGCCGATCTGCGGCCAGGTGAACATCTGGCGGATCTCTCGTTCCAGCAGGAACCACAGGCCCAGGAAGCACACCGCCAGGCTGATGCTGAGCATGGTCGCCATCCGCAGCACCGGGGCTGAGCGGTAGACCTTGCGCTCACCGGGTTGCAGGGGTTCGACCTGCGGCAGGGGTGGCTGCTTGCGGGCGCGTTCCTCGAACTCCGGCAACAGCGATTCCGGGACGGCGCCCTCATGGGGCTTGGGGTGCTGCTGGTCCATGGTCACCACCTCACAGGCGGCAGGCGGCCAGGTCGGTCAGCAGGATGCCGCGGGCACCGACCTGGTAGAGGTCGTCCAGCAGGCGCTGGCTGTCGGCCCGGGGCACCAGGGAGCGGACCGCCACCCAGCCCTCCTTGGCCAGCTGCGAGACGGTGGGACCGGACAGTCCGGGGGTCAGTTCGCAGGCGGCCTCGAGGTCGGCCTGGGCGACGTTGTAGTCGACCATCACGTAGCTGCGGGCCACCAGGACCCCGTCGAGGCGGCGCAGCAGTTGCTGCACCGAGGCATTGTCCAGCGACAGGTCGTGGTGGCGGATGACGATCGCCTCGGACTCGCAGATGGCCTCACCGAAGACGGCCAGGCCGGCCTTGCGCAGGGTGGAGCCGGTTTCGACGACGTCGGCGATGGCATCGGCCACACCGAGCCGGATCGCCGACTCGACCGCACCGTCCAGCGGGATCAGCCGGGCCGACAGGTTCTTGCCGGCCAGGTACTGCTCGACCAGTCCGGGGTAGGAGGTGGCGATGCGGCGCCCGTGAAGGTGCTCGATCTCGTTGATCCCACCGTCGGCGGGGGCGGCGAAGCGGAAACGGCTGCGTCCGAAGCCCAGTGCGGTGACCTCGACGGCGCTGGTGTGCGAGTCGATCAGCATGTCACGCCCGGTGATGCCCAGGTGCAGGGTGCCCTCCCCGACGTAGACCGCGATGTCGCGGGGCCGCAGGTAGTAGAACTCGACCCCGTTGGCCTCGTCGGTCAGGACGAGTTCCTTGGGGTCGGTGCGCTGCCGGTAGCCGGCCTCGCGCAGCATGACGGCGGCAGCCTCGCTCAGGGCACCCTTGTTGGGCACGGCAATCTTGATCGGCCCACCATTGGGGGTGGTGGACGCGGTGGGGGTCTGGGTCATTGCTCTCTCACAGGTAGCGGTAGACGTCGTCAAGGTCGAGGTCGAGGGCCAGCATCATCACCTGCAGGTGGTACAGCAGCTGGCTGATCTCTTCGGCGGCAGCTTCCTTGGACTCGTGCTCGCTGGCCATCCACACCTCGGCGGCCTCTTCTACGATCTTCTTGCCGATGGCATGGACGCCGGCATCGAGTCGCGCCACGGTTCCCGACCCCTCGGGGCGGTCACGGGCGGTCTGCGTCAGTTGGGCGAAGAGCTCTTCGAACGACTTGCTCACCGGGCCACCCTACCCGTCACGGGCGGGGGTCGACCCCACCGGCCACCGCCACGGACGACGCCGCGGCGCCGCGTTGCACCTTGACCCACTGGGTGAAACCCCAGATGACGAAGGCGCCGTAGATGGCGTACATGATCGCCGAGGGGTAGAAACCGGCCACCAGCAGCAGCGGCACACCGACGAGGTCGACGGCCAACCAGATCAGCCAGAACTCGGTCCAGCCGCGGGCCATGCCGTAGGTGGCCAGGATTGACCCGGTCAGGATCCAGGCATCGGCCGCCGGGCCCCAGGAGCCCAGGGCGTCCAGGGCCAGGTAGAACACGACGAAACCGACCACGGCCATGGCCAGCAACTGCAGGCGGCCCCGGGCGCCGGCCCAGCGGGGTTCGACGGCGACCCCGCCCTGGTCGCGGTGGGTGTGGCGGTAGCGGGCCCACAACACCCAGCCGTAGACGCTGGTGACCAGGAAGAAGACCTGCCGCCCGGCCTGGCCCCACAGGTCGAGGTTCTGGGGTGTGTTGAACACCCCACCCAGGAAGACGGTGAACAGGATGATGTTGCCGGCGATGCCGATGGGCCAGGCCCAGACCCGACGTCGGGCGCCGAGCAGCGCCGAGGCCAGGCCGAAGCCGTTGCCGATGATTTCACGCCACAGCACCGGCGCCCCGAAACCGAGGTCGAGCTGAGCATTCAGCAGGCGGGTCAGCAGGTCGAGCATGGCCCTGCCTCAGCGGGTCACAGCTGGACGCCCAGCAACGCGTCGACCAGGTCGACGAACTGCCCCGCGCCGTCGTCGTCACCCTCGATGTTCAGGCTGGCACCGGCCCAGGCATCGATCGCGGCGATCGCGGCCGGCGCGTCCAGGTCGGTGCGCAGGTGGGTGCGCACCTCACTGACCAGGGCGGCCACATCCAGGGTCTGGGCCAGTCCGGCGGCTTCGCGCCAGCGGGCCAGGCGTTCGGTGGCGGCATCGAGCTGGTCGGGGGTCCACTCCCAGTTCTCGCGCCAGTGGTGGGTGAGCATGGCCAGGCGCACGGCCATCGGGTCGGCACCCTGCTCGCCGACCAGCCGCGACACCAGTTCGAGGTTGCCCTTGGACTTGCTCATCTTCTCGCCGTGGAGGCCGACCAGCCCGGAGTGCAGGTAGGTCCTGGCGAAGGGGGCGCCGGTGGCGGCGTGGGCCTGGGTGGCGCATATCTCGTGGTGGGGGAAGACGAGGTCGGCTCCCCCGCCCTGCACGTCGAAGGACTCACCCAGGTGCTGCAGCGCGATGGCGGTGCACTCGATGTGCCAGCCGGGTCGTCCGGTGCCCAGGGACGACTCCCAGCTCGGCTCACCGGGGCGGGCCTGCATCCAGACCAGGCAGTCCATCGGGTTGCGCTTGCCCGGGCGCTCGGGGTCCCCGCCGAACTCGACGAACCGGGCCAGGGCCGCCTGCTCGTCGAGTCCCGAGACCGCCATGAAGGTGTCGTCGCTGGACACGTCGAAGTACCAGTCCGGGTACTGCTCGTCGTCGAGCTGGTAGACCTTGCCCGCCGCGACCAGCGGTTCGATCAGGTTGACGACCAGGTCGATCGTCTCGGTGGCCCCCACGTAGTGGGCCGGCGGCAGCACCCGCAGGTTGGTCATGTCGTCGCGGAACAGGTCGGTCTGCGACCGGGCCAGGTCACGCCAGTCGACGCCGTCGCGTTCAGCCCGTTCCAGCAGCGGGTCGTCGACGTCGGTGATGTTCTGGACGTAGTTGACCTCCAGCCCGAGGTCACGCCAGACCCGGTTGACCAGGTCGAAGCTGAGGTAGGTGTTGGCGTGGCCCAGGTGGGTCGCATCGTAGGGGGTGATCCCGCAGACGTACATCCGCGCCGTGCCGTGGTCCGGGCCGGTCTCGACCAGGGCCCCGGTGGCCGAGTCGTACACGCGCAACCGGGTGGGTGCCTCGGGGGTCTCGACATCAAGCCGGGGAACGGTGGGGTGGGGCCACGAGTGCATGGGGTTCAGGCTAGCCGCCCGACCGGGAACACTGCCCACCTGCCGACGATTGTTGAGACCACGACGACCTGCGGTACTGGGACGTGCTGGTGGGTGGCCCGGGTCACAGCGGCGGCCAGGGGATCACCGGCCACCGGTCCCCCGGCGAGGGGAACTGGCCGGCCTCGAGCAGGGCCATGGCGCGCAGCCTGGTGGCGACGACCTCAGCGGGGTCGAGCCATTCGTCCAACACCTCGACCGATTCGATCGCGGCCGACACCAGGGCGAGTTCGTCGGTGTCCAGATCGTCGCCCGACCAGCCCCACAGCACGGTCCGCAGCTTGTTCTCGATGTGGAAGGTGAGGCCGTGATCGACCCCGAGGACGAGCCCGGACGCCACACCCGGCTCGGCCCCCTCGGTCTCGTCGGCCTCGTCCTCGTCGGCCCCGGGCTGGGCGTGGATGATGTGGGCGCCCTTGCGGTCGGCGTTGTTGGCGATGACGTCGAAGATGGCCATCCGTCGCAGGGGCGCAGCGTCGGCATGCACCAGGACGACCTCGCGTTCCTCCTGGTCGAGGCCCACGACGATGCCGAACCAGTCGTCCGGGATGTCGTGGCGTGCGACCAGGTCGACCAGGTCGGTCTGGGACCCCTCGATCCAGGCCTGCACCGACCCGGGGCCGTAGGGGCCCTCCAGGAACCAGGTCGGGGGGACGACGTCGAAGCCCGCGGCCCGCGACAGTTCCCAGGCCGCGACCTCGCGGCGTCCCAGTGTGTTGTCGGGGAAGTCCCACAGGGGCCGTTCCCCGGCGACGGGCTTGTAGATGAACCGGGCACCGTCCTGGTCCTCGGCCAGGAAGGTGGCGTTGCTGGCCTGGACGAGCCGCCCGACAAGCGTCAGTTCGCCGGCCGGTGGGCCGGGCTCATTCGAACCCATCGGAGTCATCGTCGTCGGGGTCATCGTCGTCGGGGTCATCGAACAAGGGGGCCCGGTACCCGTTGGCGCGGGGACACAGGTGCCCCTCGGGGTTGATGGGCTGTTCGCAGAAGGGGCACTCGGGTCGGCCCGAGACGATCAGGGCGCGGGCGCGGCTGATGAACTGCCGGGCATCGGCGGGGGTGAGCCGCACGTGCATGGAGATCTCGGCGTTCTCGACCGTCTGTTCGACCGCGTCGGACTCGTCGTCGGCGTCCATGTCGACAACGCTGAAAAGTTCGATGGCGATGCATTCCTGGGCGGTGTCCCAGGCCAGGGTCATGGTGCCGACCCGGAACTCCTCGTCCAGCGGCTGGTCCAGCGGGCCGAGGTCGTCGGCGCGGGAGACCGGGCCGGGGATCGCGTCGGCACCCAGCTTGGTCAGCTCGTCGAGGATGCGTTCGAGGTGGTCGGCCAGGATCGAGACCTGCTGCTTCTCGCAGACGACGCTGACCAGGCGGCTGGCCGAGCGGGCCTGCAGGTAGAAGGTGCGCTGTCCGGGCGTCCCGATCGTCCCGGCGACGAACCGGTCGGGGAAACTGAAGCGATGGGTCACGCGGGCCATGGCCCCAGACTAACGGCTCGGTCCAGCAGCCCGGTCCAGCGGCGCCGCCCAGCGCCTCAGTCCTGTGGCTCGGTCCCCTGGCCCGGTCCGGCGGCGCCGCCCACCACGGGTTGGCGCTCCGGTAAGGTGGTCCACCGGGTGAGGGCTCCTTCCACGGAGTTCATGGTGAGGATGCGGGGTTGCTTGGGCGATGGCTTGGTGTCGTCCGGGGATGGCTGCGCGCCGGGCAAGAGGATGACGCTTGCCGAGGCTGGTTCGACGCCCAGTCGTTGGACGTGGCGGAAGTCGGCGCCGCAGGCCCAGTTCAGCAGGGCCGCCAACGGGTCGCCGTGGCTGGTCAGCAGCCACACGTCGTGGTCGCCGAGCCGGGAGTTCCAGTCGAGGACGGCATCGACCACGCGGGTCCGGACGTCGGCCATCGCCTCCCCGCCGGGGAAGCGGGCCCGGTCGGGTGAGCCCTGCACGGTGACCCACAGCGGCTCGTCGGCGAGGTCCTTCAGCAGCTTGCCCGACCACTGTCCGTAGTCGGTCTCGATGACCCGTTCGTCGACCTCGGGGGTGAGGTCCAGCCCGGCGGACTCAAGCACCAGCCGGGTGGTCTGCAGGCACCGCTCCAGGGGTGAGGTGATGGCGCGGGTGACCGGCACACCGGCCAGCCGCCGACCCAGGGCGCGGGCCTGCTCGACCCCGGTGTCGTCCAGTTCGACCCCCGGCGTGCGGCCGGCGAGGGTGCCGGCGGAGTTGGAGGTGCTGCGGCCGTGACGGATGGCGATCAGGATGCTCACCGGTTCAGGCTATGTCACGGGTGATCGACAGGTCCGGTCGACGACGGACGAGGGCGATGAGGGGTCGGGGCGATGACAGGGCATTGGGCTCTGGGGCAGGATGGCCACCATGCCCTCGTCCTGTGCCTGCTCCCGGTGAGCCGCGCCGCCGAACCCGTTGAGAGCTTCGGTGCCCTGGTGCGCCAGCTCGGGTTGCCGGTGTACCTGCCCACCCTGTCGCAGGCCTCCGGGTTCACCGCGCTGGCGCCGGTGTTGCCGCTGATCGCGCTCGACCTCGGTTTCGGGGTCGCCGCGGCGGCAGCGCTCGGTTTGATCACCGGGGTGCTGGGGGTGCTCGGACCGGTGCCGGCCGGGCGGGTGATCGCCTGGCTGGGTGAACGGGTCGCCATGGTGATCACCGGCGTGCTGGTCACGTGCGCGCTGCTGGGAGGCTGGTTGATCGTCGGCCACAGTGAGGCGAACGGCGCCGGATCCGCCCACCGCTACGGGCTGGTGGCAGCGTTGATCGGGGTCGGCGTCGGCCAGCAGGTGTGGATCCTGGGACGGCAGTCCTATGTCGGGTCTGCGGTGCACCCCCGGCTGCGGGCCCGGGCGATGTCGAGCTTCGGCGGCATGATGCGGATCGGGCAGGTGATCGGCCCCGCCCTGGGCGCCGTGGCCGCCGCCGCGTCGGGCATGGCCGCGGTGTTCCTGCTGTCGGCCGGGCTGATGACGCTCGCCACGCTGCTGGTGACCGTGTTCCTGGTGCCGCGGGCCCAGGCCGGTCCCGCCCCGGACGAGGCATCCGGCGGGACCGGGGACCAGCCGGGGGTTGCGGCGGGGTTGGACGGGGCCTGGTGGCGTGACCCGCGGGTGGTGACCATGGCCAAGGTGGCGATGGGCACCGCTCCCCTGCAGATGGCGCGGGTGGTGCGGCCCACGCTGCTGCCGCTGGTCGGGGCCGGGTTGGGGCTGGGCGCTGAGACCATTTCGCTGGTCTTCGCGGTCGCGGCCGCGGTGGAGATCCTGCTGTTCCTGCCCGCCGGCTCCTACATGGACAAGTTCGGTCGCACCGCGGTGCTGGTGCCCTGCCTGCTGACGCTGGGTGTGGGTTACGTGGTGCTGGCGGTATTGGCGGTGACGGTGGGTGAGTCCTCCCCCACGATGGCGTTGGTGACCGTGGGCGGGGTGGCGCTGCTGCTGGCGCTGGGCAACGGGTTGGGGGCCGGGATCGTGATGACCCTGGGCCTGGACCTGACCCCCGAGCAGGACCGCGCCCGCCACCTGGCCCGCTGGATGACGATGACCGGGGTGGGCCCGCTGGCGGGGCCGCTGCTGGTCTCCCTGGTCAGCCTGGTGGCGCCGATCGCCCTGGCCGGGGGCGTGCTGGGCAGCCTGTGCCTGGCCGCCGGGGTGTGGATCCTGAGGATCCTGCCCGGGGTGACCCCGAACCCGCCTGCCGGGCCGTTCCACCGGCCCGAGCCGCAGCAACAGCACTAGGCTTTCCGAAGAGCCGCTGTCCCCGCAGACGCTGTCCCCGCAGCGGCACTGACCGCAGACCCATCGTCCAGACACCCCAGGAGGCCCCACATGCAGACCCGCCGAGCCGGATCGAGCGGTTTGCAGGTGTCCCGGTTGGGGCTGGGGACCCTGACGTGGGGCCGCGACACCCAGCCCGCCGAGGCGCGGGCGATGGTGCGGCGCTTCAGGGAAGCCGGTGGGACCCTGGTCGACACGGCCCCGGCCTACGGCAACGGGGTCGCCGAGAAGATCCTGGGCAAGCTGGTCCACACCGATGTGCCCCGGTCGGAGCTGGTGATCGCCACCAAGGGCGGTTTCGGGGTGCGCAACGGACGACGGGTGGTGGACACCTCACGCTCGGCCCTGCTCAATGACCTGGCGGCCTCCCTGCGGCGCCTGGCCACCGACCATGTCGACTTGTGGCAGGTGCATGCCTGGGGGGACGCGCCCCTGGAGGAGACGCTCGGCGCGCTCGACCAGGCCGTCCGCTCGGGGATGGCCCGCTATGTGGGGGTGTCCAACTTCATCGGCTGGCAGACCGCCCGGGCCGCGACCTGGCAGGAGGCCATTCCCGGGCGGGCGCGGCTGGTCAGTTCCCAGGTGGAGTACTCGCTGCTGGCGCGCCGCTCCGAGATCGAGGTGATCCCGGCGCTGCGGGCGATGGGCATGGGGTTGTTCCCGTGGTCGCCGATCGGGCGCGGGGTGCTGACCGGCAAGTACCGCCACCAGGTGCCCAGGGGCAGCCGTGGGGCCAGCGACCACTTCTCCTGGTTCGTCGAGCCGTACCTGGAGGAGAAGTCGCGGGCCATCACGGACGCGGTGGCGAAGGCCGCCGAGGGGCTGGGCATGTCACCCGAACAGGTGGCGCTGCTGTGGGTGCGTGATGCTCCCGGGGTCACCGCCCCCCTGCTCGGGGCCCGCACGGGGGAGCAGTTGGAGTCGTACCTGGGACTGGACGAGATGTCGCTGCCCGACGAGATCACCGCAGCCCTGGACGATGTCTCGGGCGGCCCGAACCTGGGCCGGGGGACGAACCGCGTGCTCGATTCGTAGGGCGCGTCCGGTCGGTGCTATAGTCCAATGGCTGTCCGAGCGATCGGGCACCCACTCGTCCGGGTGGCGGAATAGGTAGACGCGCTAGCTTGAGGTGCTAGTGGCCGTAAAGGCTGTGGAGGTTCAAGTCCTCTCTCGGACACACACAATGTGAAGTCCCGGGACATCGTTGACGGATGTCTCGGGACTTCGTTGCATTTCGGGCGCTGGTGGTGGTCCTGGCTGGCGCCGAGCGGCTGGGACCGTGTGGCTGACGAGCGGCTGGGACCGTGTGGCTGGTCGGGCTGGGGCACTGGGCTCAGGTTTGCAGCGCGGCCCCCGTCTACAACGCCGCCCCACGTCTGCAGCCCCAATCCGCGTCTGCAGCCCGGGCGCTGGCCTGCGGCCTATCGCTTGCTGGTGCCGGCGAGGCGTGCGGAAATCAGGCGGTTGAGGGAGACATTTTGTTCAGCGGCCGCAATCGCGAGCTCACGATGAGCCTCAGGAGTGAGTCGCAGCATGAAGTTACCCGAGTACTCCCGATCAGCCATCGCCTCCGGCGGAGTCTCACCGCCTGCCTGCATGTCCTCCAGAACGTCGTCGACGAGCGTTCGCAAGCCCGCCAGTGCGTCACCATGGCTGTCTGCGGCCCAGGACAGCGACGGCATCTCCGCCACGGTGGCGATGTAGGCCTCGTCCTCGGCCGACCAGCGCACGCGGTAGGTGTAGTGGTCACCGTTCAAAGTCACAATCCTTCTCCCTCCAGCCTGTCGATCGCCGCCAGCACCTGCCGCACTTGGTACGGCTTGGCCTCGCCGCGGTCATCTTGGATATTCACTCGCGGGTCGCCCCGCCAGGGCATTCGATAGACCCGGTGCGAAGAGCCCTGCTGTCGTGGCTCGCCGAAGTAGTGATCGCACACCTTCGCCAGGTCCGCAAACCTCACCCCCTTCGGGGTGCTGCGCATCTGGTCGACGAGCTTCTCTCTCCGAGCCACGAAGCCATGGTATCAATAATGATACCGCTGTGGGCATGGACAGGGAACGCTTCGACGGGGGGGCGACTCCTGGCGGCCGTACACTCGGGGCCATGATGCCCCCCGTTGAGCCGGCTCCACCGCCCAGGCGCTCCAGACTGCTCACGGTCTCCTGGGGCCTGATCATCACCGCGATCCTGCTCGGCCTCTACGCCAACAGCATCATGACGCCCTACCGCAGCGGCTTCAGTGCACCGCCGAAGTGCTACGTGGAGGAGACCTGCACCTCGGCGGACATCCGGTCGGCCGAAGACCTGTCCGACCGGTGGTTGTTGGCGGCCTTCATCGTGTTCCTGGTGGCGATCGTGCTGCACTTCATCGCCACCCCCAGCCGGGTCACCCCACGCCAGCCGCTCACCGTGCCGTGGCTGCGGGCGTTCATGTCGTCGGTGATCGGCGCCGCTCTGGTGGTCGCGCTGGTGGTGCCGTTCATCGTGCTGGCATTCTCGGGCCAGACCGCAGCGCTGATCCTGCTGGTGATGGTGGGGACCTTCCTGCTGGCAGCGGTGCCCTCGCTGTCACATGTCGGCACCTGGGCGCGACCGCGGATGGCCAAGCTGGTGGTGGCCCTGGTGACCCTGGCAGCGCCGGCGGCGGCCATGGCGGTGAACCTGGTGCTGGCAGCGCTGCCGGTGCCCGACACCGACACCATGCAGACCGTGGGCGGCGCGCTGATGGTGGTGGCGACGGTGGCGGCCCACACCGCCGGCCACCGGCTCGCCATCCTCGTCGGGGGTGGCACGCCGGCACTGCCCACCGCGCCACTCGCAGCCGGCTAGAGCCACTCCCCCGACCCGAAGCCTTCCTGACCCGGCAGCCGCTCAGGACCGGGGCCGGGCCAGCGCCCACGTCCCATCCGGGAGCCGCTTGACCAGGCCCTGCAGTTCCAACGCCGCCAACGCCCCCAGCACCTCGGGCACCGTCATGCCGGTGTGCCCGGCGACCATCGGTGCCGGCAGCGACCCCCTGCCCGGCAGCGCCTCCCGCACCGCGAGCTCGTCATCATCCAGACCGTCCAGCAGCCGTGGCTGGGCCGGTGGACGCGGTTGGTCGGGTTCGATCACCAGGTCATGGACGACCTGGGCTGCCGTGCACACGAGAGTGGCTTGCCCGTTGCGCAGCAGGTCGTTGGGTCCCTGGGACAGTGCGGAAGTCACCGGGCCCGGGATGGCCATCACCGTCCGCACCATCTCGTGGGCCCAGCCCACGGTGTTGAGCGCACCGGAGCGGTGGGCGGCCTCCACCAGCACGGTGACCCTCCCACCGGCGGCGAGCAGGCGGTTGCGCGCGAGGAACCCCTTCTTGGTCGGCCGCACCCCCGGCGCCACCTCACTGATCACCAGGTGATTGTCGGCCACCTGCTCGAGCAGGGACGAGTTGCCCCGCGGGTACCACTCGTCCAGGCCGCCGGCGAGCACGGCCACCGTGGCGCCGTCGACCGTCAGGGCCCCGCGGTGGGCGCTGGCGTCGATGCCATAGGCGCCCCCGGACAGCACCGTCCACCCCAGTTCGGCCAGGTCGGCGCCCAGCCCGCCAGCGACGTGGGTGCCGTAGCGGGTGGCGGCCCGGGAGCCGACGACGGTGATGCTGCGGTCGATCAACCGGGCGGGGTCGGCCGGGCCGGTGACCCAGATCCCAACGGGGCTGCCCCCCATCCCCCGGTGGCTGACGTCCCCGTCCAGCACCTGCCAGCTGGTCGGCCACCCGGGGTCCCCCGGGACCAGGAAACGCAGGTCGGCGTGCCTGACCAGTGACAGGCTGCGGTCGAGGTCGAAGGCCTCGGCGCGCCGCTGCCAAGGGGTCTTGCCGCCTGCGGCGCGCAGCGCCTCCCACACCGCCGGAGCACCCTCCTTGCGGAGCAGGCCGACCAGGCGCGGGTCGGCAGGGTCGACCACCCCGGTCAGGCAGGCCCGGGCGGTGCGGTCCTCGCCCCAGTCGCCGCGGATGCTGCCCACCGGATGCCCGCTCATGCCGCGGCCTGGTCGGTGCGCATGCCCAGGGCCTGGGCCAGGTGGCTCTTGGTGATCCGATCGCTCCCCGCGAGGTCGGCAACCGACCACGCCAGCCGCCAGACCTTGTCAACCCCACGAGGGCTCAGCTGGCCGTTGCGCAGGGACCGTTCCAGGATCTCGACCCCCTGCGGGATCGGCAGGTCACGCAGGGCCGGGCCGGGCACTTCGGCGTTGGTTGTCCACGGGGTGGCCGCCAACCGCCGGGCCTGCCGCTGCCGGGCCTCCATGACCCGCGCCAGGATCGCGGCCGATGGCTCCCCCTCGGCGCGTTTTCGCATCACCCTCGGGGGCTGCTGAAACAGGGTCTGGTGGATGTCAATCCGGTCGAGCATGGGTCCACTGAGCCTTTCCTGGTAGCGCCGCACGGTGTAGGGAGCACACCGACATTCCTGCTGCACCGCACCCCAGTGCCCGCACGGGCAGGGATTCGCAGCCATGACGAGTTGGAAGCGGGCCGGGAACCTCGCCCTGGCCTCGGCGCGGGCGATCATCACCTCACCGGACTCCAAAGGTGTGCGCAGCGACTCCAGCACCCGGGTCGGGAACTCCGGGGCCTCGTCGAGGAAGAGCACTCCCCGGTGCGCCAGCGAGATCTGCCCCGGACGCAGGGTCCGGGAACCACCGCCGATCATCGAAACCAACGAGGCCCCGCGGTGGGGGTCGGCGAACGGCGGGACGTGGCTGATGCCGTCGACCCGGTTGCCGTGCAGCGACTGGATGCTCGCCACTTCCAGGGCCTCGGAGTGGGTCAGCGGCGGCAGGATGCTGGGCAGCCGTGAGGCGAGCATCGTCTTGCCGACCCCCGGCGGACCCTGCAGCAACACGTGGTGTCGTCCGGCGGCCGCCACTTCGAGTGCCCAGCGGGCTTCCTCCTGCCCGCTGACCTCGGCGAAGTCGGGCGCTTCGGGGTTGACCACCACCGGACGCGGGACCGGTCTGGCGGCGGCACCGGGACCACCCTTCAGCACCGCCATCAGCTCGGCCAGGGAGTCCACCCCGAACAGTTGCAGGCCCTCCACCAGCGCCGCCTCGGCCAGTTGCTCGGCCGGCACCACCGCCGTGGTGAACCCGGCCGCCCGCGCTGCCTGCAGCGCTGGCAACAACCCGCTGGCCCGCCGCACGGCCCCGCTGAGGCCCAGTTCGCCCAGCAGGACGGCCCGCGTGGTGAAGTCACCGGTGACCAGGCCCTGGGCGGCCATGATCGCCGCGACGATCGCCAAGTCGTAGTGGCTGCCGCTCTTGGGCAGGGTCGCGGGGCTGAGGTTGATGGTCAGCAGCCGGTCCGGCCAGGGCCCACCCGAGGCCGAGACCGCCGCCTTGCACCGGTCACGCGCCTCGTACAGGGACGCGTCGGGCAGGCCCACCAGCACCGTGCGCGGCAGCCCACCCCCGACCGCGGCCTCGACCTGGACCACGGTGCCGTCGATGCCGACCATGGCGACCGAGTAGGCGCAGCTCGAGACGGTGGCTTCGGCTTCGGCCTTGTCGTCGGGTTCTTCCGGCCCGGTCACAGCGCACCCCGCAGGTGCGTGATCTCGACGCCGGTGCGGGTGCGCAGCACACCGATGGCGTCAACCCGGACGGGTGCGGCGACGGGGTGTTCGCGCCGCCACCAGTGCACCAGTTCACGCAGCTTGGCCTGTTTGGCGCGGGTGATCGATTCCAGGGGTGTGCCGTAGCCCAGGCCGCTGCGGGTCCTGACCTCGACCAGCACGATGGTGCCGTCCGGTTCGCGGGCCACGAGGTCGACCTCCCCGACCCGGCAGCGCCAGTTGTGTTCCAAGACCTGCCAGCCGAGTCGTTCCAGGAACGCGCACGCCTGGGCCTCACCCCAGGCACCCACCGCCAGCCGTCGTCGTTTGACCACCATCCGCTCACCACCTCCACCACGAACATGAGTCACGGACCGGCGTTCTGCTCAGTTGTCCACAGGCCGATGTGTAACGGTTGGTCGACAGCGTGTAACTGTTGGATTGTCCACAGGCGCGCACGGCAGCATCGGGCGGGGCAAGGCAGTATGTTGACCCCCATGGAGGGTCTCTACGACGGTTATCCCGTGCGCGACGACATCTACGACGAGATGGTCGCCGACGAGCTCGGCAGTGTCCGCGCACCCTACGAGGGCATGCGCCGCATGTTCGACAACATGTCGATTGAAGACCTGCAGCAACGCGCCGACTACGTCTCCAACGCCTACCGCAACCAGGGCGTCACCTTCGACATCGGCGGCGAGGAACGGCCCTTCCCGCTCGACATCGTGCCCCGCATCATCGCCGAGGACGACTGGGCGGTCGCCGAGGAGGGCGTCAAGCAGCGGGTCAGGGCCCTGGAGATGTTCCTCGACGACATCTACGGTGCCGGGCGCTGCTTCATCGACGGGGTCATCCCCCGGCACGTGGTCACCTCGTCGCGCTACTTCTACCGGCAGGCCTTCGGCATCCAGGCCCACAACGGGGTGCGCATCCACGTCTCCGGCATCGACCTCGTCCGGGACGGCAACGGCACCTTCCGGGTGCTCGAGGACAATGTCCGCATCCCGTCCGGCGTGTCCTACGTGCTCACCAACCGGCGCGCGATGGGCACCGGCATGCCGGAACTGACCAGCAGCCACGCGGTGCGCCCGGTCCACGACTACCCCCAACGGCTGCTGCAGGCCCTCATCGCCGCCGCCCCCGGCGGGGTGTCCAACCCGACCATCGCGGTGCTCACCCCGGGCCCCTACAACTCGGCCTACTTCGAACACTCCCTGCTGGCCCGCATGATGGGCTGCGAGCTGGTCGAGGGTCGTGACCTGGTCGCCCGCGGCGGCCGGGTGATGATCCGCACCACCCGCGGCCTGCGGCCGGTCCACGTGATCTACCGGCGCGTCGACGACGACTTCCTCGACCCGGTGTACTTCCGTTCCGACTCGGTGCTGGGTTGCGCCGGCATCCTCAATGCGGCCCGGGCGGGCAACATCACCATCGCGAATGCGGTCGGCAACGGGGTCGCCGACGACAAGCTGCTGTACACCTACGTGCCCGACCTGATCCGCTACTACCTCCACGAGGAACCGCTGGTCCCCAACGTCGACACCTGGCGCCTGGAGGAACCCGATGCCCGCGAAGAGGTCCTGGACCGGCTCAATGAACTGGTGGTCAAGCCGGTCGACGGCTCCGGCGGCAAGGGCATCGTCATCGGGCCCTCGGCCAGCGCCAAGGAACTCGACGAACTGCGCGCCACCGTGCTGGCCAAGCCGCGCGGGTGGATCGCCCAGCCGGTCGTCCAGTTGTCGACGGTGCCGACGATGACCGAGCAGGGCCTGCGCCCACGCCACGTCGACCTTCGTCCGTTCGCGATCAACTCCGGTGAGGACGTCTGGGTGCTGCCCGGTGGGCTGACCCGGGTGGCGCTGGCCGAGGGCGAACTGATCGTGAACTCCAGCCAGGGCGGCGGGTCGAAGGACACCTGGGTGCTGCGCGGCGACGGCCGGCGTGCCCGCTACGAGATGCGCCGACCGACCGGGCCCATCGGCCTGTCCGACCCGCAGGTGCAGCAGCGCCGTGCGGTCGCCGAGAAGCAGGAGCAGAAGCAGCCCCAGCAGCAGACCCGCACCCAGCAGACCCGCATCGAGGAGGAGCCGTGCTGAGCCGCATCGCCGAGTCGCTGTACTGGATCGGGCGCTACCTGGAGCGGGCGGAGGTCACCGCGCGGATGCTCGAGGTGCACGTCCAGACCCTGCTCGAGGACCCGATGACAGACGAGGGTACCGCCACCGGCAACCTGCTGGCAGTGCTCGGTGTCGAGACCGAGGACGACCTGTCCCACGAGACGCTGGTGAAGGTGCTCGGCTGGGACGCCGCCTCGCCCGCCTCGATGGTCAGCTCGATCTGGAACGCCCGGGAGAGTGCCCGCCGCTCGCGTGAAGTGGTCTCCGCCGAGCTGTGGGAGGTGATCAACACCACCTGGAACCTGGTCCGCAACAACCGGCTGCAGCGCCAGCGCATCGCTGATGCCTGCCACCTGATCAGGGAACGCTGCGCCACCATCACCGGGCTGGTCGATGCCACCATGACCCACGACCAGGGCTGGCAGTTCCTGGTGCTGGGCCGCAACCTGGAACGCATCGACCTGACCGCCCGCATCATCGAGTCGGCAATGTTCATGCCGAACGAGGACGCGTCCTGGATCCACTCCCTGCGCGCCTGCAACGCCTACCACGCGTTCCGACTGACCCACAAGGGCTCAGAGTCCCCCAGCGACGCGGCCGAGTTCCTGCTGCTGGACAGGCTGTTCCCCCGGTCGGTGGTCTTCTGCCTCGACCAGGCCGAACGGATCGTGCGCCGGTTGGAGCCCGGGGAGAGCATCCAGCAGCTCGACCACCTGGTCAAGGTGCTCGGCGCAGCCCGGGCCGACCTGGAGTACCGCCCGCACCGGCTGCTCCTTGAGGGGGTCCGAGGGCGGATGAAGTCCCTCCAGAAGACGTGCATCGAGGTGAACGAGGCGGTCTCTGCCCGCTACTTCGATGCCGCCGACACGCTGACGTGGCAGGCAGGAGAGCGCTGATGTTGCTGCGAATCACCCACCGGACCGGCTACACCTACGAGGGTGGCGCCGAGTCGTCGTTCAACGAGGCCCGGATGGCTCCCCGCTCGACGCTGGAGCAGCAGGTGCTGCACACCAGGGTGGACATCTCCCCCACAGCATGGACGCTGCACTGGACCGACTACTGGGGCACGTCGGTGACCACCTTCGAGGTGCACGAGCGACACACCGAGTTGGTGGTGACCTCGTCGTCGACCGTGGACGTGCGGCGGGCGGCCACCGAGGGCCAGGGCATCAGCTGGGAACAGATGCGCTCGGACGAGGTGGCTGAGACCCACGCCGAGTACCTCGCCATCTCACCGACGGTGCGCCTGCCCAATGACCTGGCCGACCAGGTCACGGCCCTGGCCGAGCAGTCGGCGACCCCGATGGAGGCGGCGCTGAAGGTGGTCGACCTGATCACCAGCGAGGTGCGCTACGTCCCCGGTTCCACCGGTGTGCACACCCTGGCCGCGGACTCGTGGCAGGTGCGTGCCGGGGTCTGCCAAGACATGGCGCACCTGGTGATCGGTTGCCTGCGCTACCTGGGCATTCCTGCCTGCTACGTGTCGGGCTACCTGATGCCCCACAACGAACCTGAGGTGGGTCGCAGCTACAGCGGTGAGTCCCATGCGTGGGCGCGGTTCTGGGACGGTGAGTGGATCGACATCGACCCGGCGAACGGTTCCCGGCCCGGTGACCAGCATGTCGAGGTGGCCCGTGGCCGCGAGTACGCCGATGTGGCCCCGCTGCGCGGCATCTTCACCGGCTCGGGCGACTCCCAGATGTTCGTGGAGGTTGAACTCACCCGCCTCGCCTGACAGGCCACGGACGCAGCAGGCACCCACGCACCAAACGTCCCGGGGGGGTGCAGGGGGTCCTCCCCCGCAAACTACTTCGAGTCGGGCACCTGCAGGTCGGAGTGGACGATCTCCTCGATGGAGACGTCACGGAAGGTGAGCACCTTGGCGGACTTCACGAACCGTGCGGGCCGGTACATGTCCCAGACCCAGGCGTCGCCCATGGAGACCTCGTAGTAGACGTCCCCGCCCTCGGTGCGTACCTTCAGGTCGACCTGGTTGCACAGGTAGAAGCGCCGCTCGGTCTCCACCGCGTAGGAGAAGATGCCCACGACGTCCTTGTACTCGCGGTACAGCTCCAGTTCCAGGCGGGACTCGTAGGCTTCCAGGTCTTCTGTGCTCATGATGCAGTCACTCTAGCCGTTCGCCGGACGTTCTCGAATCGCATGCGGTGGATGGCGCAGGGCCCGAACTCGTCGAGCTTGGCCTGGTGCTCGGCGGTGCAGTAACCCTTGTGGACGTCGAAGTCGTAGCGGGGGTACTGGTCGGCGTAGTCGTTCATCATCCGGTCTCGGGTGACCTTGGCGACCACACTCGCGGCAGCGACGCAGGCAGCGACCCGGTCGCCCTTCCACATGGCCAGACCGGGCACGGGCAGCCCGTCGACGCTGAACCCGTCGGTGAGCACGAACCCCGGTGGGGTGCCCAGCCGGACGACGGCGCGGCGCAGCGCCTGCAGGTCGGCCACGTGCATGCCGAGCCGGTCACATTCGTCGGCCTCGATGGCCACCACGGCGACGTCGACGGCCTTGGCCATGATCTCGTCGTAGCAGCGTTCCCGCTGCCGAATGGTGAGCAGCTTGGAGTCGGCCAGGCCGGTGATCCGTCGCGCGGGCGTGTCGGCCAGGATCACCGCGGCGGCCACCAGGGGGCCGGCGCAGGCGCCGCGGCCGGCTTCGTCGGCCCCGGCGACCGGGGTCAGGCCGGCCCGGGCCAGTGCCCGTTCATAGCCGTAGAGGCCCTTGCCCGGACGAATCATGGTCAGCAGCCCACCCCGACGGGGTCGATCACCGGTTTCGCGGGTGCCGGGGAGCTGGGGTCGGGCACCTGGTCGAAGACGGCCGGGCGGCCCAGCGTCCCCATGCGGCTCAGCGGCGCCACCCGCAACTTGGCCGGGCCGACGATGTCGGCCATCGGGACGAAGGCGATCATGCCCTGCGGCTGCCCGTCATTGGTGATGGTGGCCAGGTGGCAGCGGGAGTCGCGGGAGGCGTTGCGGTTGTCTCCGAGGACGAAGACCCGGTCGGCGGGCACCACGACCCGGAACTCGATGGTCGCCGGGTCCGACCCGGGCCTCAGGTAGCTGGTCTCGTCGAGGGAGTAGCCGTTGATGACCAGCCGGCCCTCGGCATCGCAGCAGACCACCTCGTCGCCGGGCATCCCGATGATGCGTTTGAGCAGGTGGTTGGTGGAGGTGTCGGGCAGCAGCCCGATGAACTGCAGCACCCGACCGACGCCCTCACGGGGTGCCGGTGGGGCCTCGAGCCAGCCGCCCGGGTCCTGGAAGACGATGATGTCGCCACGCTGGGGGGTGAAGGGTTTGACCGCGACCACCCGGTCGCTGACCTGGACGGTGTCGGCCATCGACGCCGAGGGGATCACGAAGACCTGTCCCAGGAAGGCCCTGACGCCGGCGGAGATGATCAGCGCGAGGACGACGACGATGGCCAGTTCCCGCACGCCACGGCCGAGGGCACCGAGCCCGGACCGGGACCCGGAGCTGCCGGGGGGATTGTCGTTCGGGGTGGCGTCGCCGGCCGGGGTGGTCTCCTGCTGGTCGGGGGTCACGTCCTTGTCAGGGGCGTCAGAACTGGTCAACAGGTCGGGTCCTTCCCGGCTTCAATGATCGGATCGACGGGGGCGGGGTTGCCGGGGATGCCGGTGTAGATCCGCTGGTCGGCCGACAGGTCTGTGGCAGCCCACGGCCACCCCACTCTAGCCACTCGGGCTTCGATCCGGTCCGCGGTGACCATCGCCTCGATTCCCAGGCTCGACAGGTAACACGCGCTCGACGCGGAGCTCGGGGAGTCGCTGGCGACGAACCAGCGGCCTTCCGGTACGACGACCCGGAAGTGGTTGCCCGGCATCGCCGCCGGCACCGGGTGCCCGTTGACCAGCGGGGAACCGTTGCCGTCGCAGCAGCGGACCTCGTCGCCGGGCACCCCGATGATGCGCACCATCATGCGGGAGCCTTCCGGGGGGCGGGCGATCCGCAGCCAGCGCAGCGCCTTGGTCACCGAGCCCGGGTCGTCGGCCACCACGGCGTGCCAGCGCAGGTCGGGGATGATCACCACGATGTCGCCGCGCTCGGGGGTGGTCGGCTGCACCAGCCAGACCCGCTGCCCCGCGCGGATCAGCGGCTCCATGGTGGCATCGGCGCGGCCCGGTCGTCCGGCCACCGACCCCAGCAGGCCGACGGCCAGCAGCGTGGCCACCACGACCGCGGTCACCTCGACGACCGTGCGTGCCCGGGAGCGTCCCCGGGCACCGGCAGGAGCCGCCTCGGCGGCGGTGCCGGCCCGCGTTGGGCGCTGCGACAGGGGCATGCAGTCAGGGTATCGGCCCCACCCCTGCGTCGGGCGTCGACATCGTGGCCGAACCTGTGGAGAAACGGACGAACCCCGGCACGGGGCCGGGGTTCGTCGGTGTGGTGATGCCGGGGCACGCTCAGTTTGCGCGCTTCTCCTTGATCTTGGCTGCCTTGCCGCGCAGGCCGCGCAGGTAGTACAGCTTGGCGCGGCGCACGTCACCGTGGCGCTCGACCTCGATCTTGTCGATGATCGGGGAGTGCAGCGGGAAGGTGCGCTCGACGCCGGTGCCGAAGGAGACCTTGCGGACGGTGAACGACTCACGCACACCGCCACCGGTGCGGGCCAGCACGACGCCGGCGAAGACCTGGACACGGGAGCGGTTGCCCTCGACGACCTTCACGTGGACCTTCACGGAGTCGCCGGCGCGGAAAGCGGGGATGTCGTCGCGCAGCGAGCCTGCGTCCACAACGTCAAGAACGTGGTTCATGTTGGTTCCTCGTCAGTGCCACAGGTCACCTCGTCAGTTTCTGGAGCCGTGCCGTCGAACGATCCCCCTGTGGCAGGTGTCGAGGACGCGGCCGGTCACGCATGGGCGCAACAGCGCACCATTTTGCCACAGGCCCTTTGCAGGCACCTAATCGGGCTGCGCCGCCAAATTCGTGGCCGGGCCGTGCAACCGGCCCGTCCGTGACAGCGTATGCAAGGTGACCGAACGGCACCAGCCGGGCGGACCACACATCAGGAAGGGAGGCAGCGGTGGACGAGGCAAGTTTCGACAACCTGTACCAGACCTCATTCAACCGTCTCGTGGCCCAGATCTATGCCATGTGCGGGAACCTCACCGAAGCCCAGGATTGCGTCCAGGAGGCCTTCATCAGGGCCTGGGACAAGCGCAAGAAGCTGGACCAGGCCCAGTCCCCCGAGGCCTGGGTACGCACCGTGGCCTACCGCTTGGCGGTGAGCCGCTGGCGCAAGAACCGCAAGGCCTATCGTGACCCGGACCGGGCGGTTGAGTCACCGGTCAGCCGGGAGCCCAATCCCGACCGGGTCGCCCTGGACCGGGCACTGGCCCAGATCTCACCCGAGCAGCGCCGGGTGATCGTGCTGCATCACTTCGCCGACCTCACCGTCGCCGAGATCGCCCAGGAGGTAGGTGCCCCAGCCGGAACGGTCAAGGCGCGCCTGTCCCGCGGGCGAGCGGCCCTCGCCCCCTTCCTCACCGACACTGCGGAGGTGCGTCATGCCTGACCAGAACCACAACCTCGATCCATTCCAGAGTTTCCAGAAGGAGGCGGACGACGTGCCCAAGCTGTCCCCCGACGAAGTGCGCCGCCTCGGTGACCGTCGCCGGACCACCCGGCGAGTGGGTGTCGTGGGCGGGGTGGCAGCAGCGGCTGTCGTCGCGGTGACCGCGGTGGCGCTGAACCTTCCCCGCAGCATCGATGCCGACCCTGAGATCGCGCACACGGCCACCCCATCCCCGACCGCGACCAGCCCCCGCACGACCACGCAGCCCACCCCGACGGCACCGAGCACCCCGGCGCCCACCAGTTCGGAACCCAGCACGACGACCCCGCCGAGCACCACCGAGACCTCAACCACCGGATCGCAGACCACGGCGCCGGTGATCACTGAGCAGAACCTGCCAAGCGAGCAGGAGATCTACCTGGAGGCGCCCGGTGACACCCCTGCCCCGCTGTACCTGGAGGGCCTGTCCACCGCGAGCGAGGAACAGACCTTCTTCATCTGCGATGACGGGCTGGCCGACCAGCCGGGCATTGTCGCCGCCCGCTCGGCGATCTACCAGAGTGGCGGGATGGGTAATCGCGCACACCTGCTGCAGCTGGACTCCCCCGAACGGGCCCTGGAACTCGCGGCCACCATTCGCGAGTGGAACGCGACCTGCCCGTCACGGGTGCAGGGCAATACTGGCCAGCCGGCCCGGGCCGAGAACGAGACGACGATCACCGTCAATGGCGCTCAGGTCGATTTCTCGGTGCAGACCTTCAATGTCACCGAGGAGGAAGGGCTGTGGAACGGCATCCTGGTGATCGTCTCCGGTGACCGGGTGCTGATCATCGGCGACTTCGTCCGCGGTCAGGATTACAACTCAGTCGGCCCCTACCTGCATGGTCAGGACGAGAACCTGCCACTGGTGCCCACCGCGCGTGAGCTCGAAACGATCATTGAGCGGATGAACGGCTGAGCAGGCGGACGAGTCCCTCACGCACCGGGCCCCCGGAACCTTGGCTGGTTCCGGGGGCCGGTGCGTGGCAGTGCTGACGATCTACTTGCCGTCGGCCTTGAACAGCGACTTCATCAGTTCACGGTTCAGCGTGCTGATCGACGCCAGCGGGATGCCCTTCGGGCAGACCTGGGCGCACTCACCGATATTGGTGCAGCCGCCGAAACCTTCATCGTCGTGCTGGGCAACCATGGACTTCACGCGGCTGTAGCGCTCGGGCTGGCCCTGGGGAAGCATCGCCAGATGGGTGATCTTCGCCGAGGTGAACAGCATCGCCGACCCGTTGGGGCAGGCAGCCACGCACGCCCCGCAGCCGATGCAGGTGGCGTTGTCGAAGGCAACGTCCGCCTGCCGCTTGGGGGCGGGGGTGGCGTGGGCGTCCGGCGCGGAACCGGTGTTCACCGAGATGTAGCCGCCGGCCTGGATGATCCGGTCGAGGGCCGTGCGGTCGACGACGAGGTCCTTGATGACCGGGAAGGCGCCGGCCTTCCAGGGCTCGATGTCGATCACGGCGCCGTCGGCGAACGAACGCATGTGCAGCTGGCAGGTGGTGGTGTGCTGGCCGCCGTGGGCGACGCCGTTGATCACCACGCCGCAGGCACCGCAGATGCCCTCGCGGCAGTCATGGTCGAAGGCGACCGGTTCCTCGTCGCGCTCGGTGAGGTGCTCGTTGAGCAGGTCGAGCATCTCCAGGAAGGACATGTCCTCCGAGACCCCGTCGAGCGGGTAGGACACCATCTTGCCGGGCGTCTTGGCGTTCGGCTGGCGCCAGATTCGCAGTGTGACCTTCACTTGTAACTCCTCTGCTTCAGCTCGATCGCCTTGTAGTTCAGCTCTTCCTTGTGCAGGATCGGCTTGGCGTCCTCCCCGGCCCATTCCCAGGCACCGACGTAGAGGAACTGGTCGTCGTGACGCAGCGCCTCGCCTTCCTCGGTCTGCGACTCACCACGGAAGTGACCGCCGCAGGACTCGCGCCGGTGCAGGGCATCGATGCACATGAGCTCGCCCAGCTCGAAGAAGTCGGCCAGTCGGCCGGCCCGCTCGAGGGTCTGGTTGAAGTCCTCGTTCACACCGGTGACCTTGACGTTGCTCCAGAACTCCTGCTTGAGCGCGCGGATCTTCTCGATCGCGAGCTTCAGGCCGTCCTCCCAGCGCTCCATGCCGCAGTACTCCCACATGATGCTGCCGAGTTCCTTGTGGAAGGAGTCGACGGTGCGGGTGCCCTTGATCGACAGCAGCTTGTCGATGCGGCCCTTGGCCGACTCGAGCGCCTCGACGGCAGCCGGGTGGCTGGCGTCGATCTTCTCGAAGGGGGCATCGGCCAGGTAGTCGTTGATGGTGTTCGGCAGGACGAAGTAGCCGTCAGCCAGACCCTGCATCAGCGCCGAGGCACCCAGTCGGTTCGCACCGTGGTCGGAGAAGTTGGCCTCACCGGTGACGTACAGGCCGGTGATCGAGGACTGCAGGTCGTAGTCAACCCACAGGCCACCCATGGTGTAGTGGACCGCCGGGTAGATGCGCATCGGCACCTCGTAGGGGTCCTCACCGGTGATCTGCTTGTACATGTCGAACAGGTTGCCGTACTTGGCCTCGACGGCATCCTTGCCCAGTCGTCCGATGGCCTCGGCGAAGTCGAGGTAGACACCACGACGCATCTCACGCTCGTTGCCGTCGTGGTCGCGTTCCTTGACCGCAGGGCCGACACCGCGGCCGTCGTCACACATGTACTTGGCCTGCCGCGAGGCGATGTCACGAGGCACCAGGTTGCCGAAGGACGGGTAGATCCGCTCCAGGTAGTAGTCGCGGTCCTCCTCGGGAATCTGGCGGGGGTCCTTGTCACAGTCCTCGGCCCGCTTGGGCACCCAGATGCGACCGTCGTTGCGCAGCGACTCCGACATCAGCGTCAGCTTCGACTGGGTCTCGCCGTGCACGGGGATGCAGGTGGGGTGGATCTGCGTGTAGCAGGGGTTGCCGAAGTAGGCACCCTTGCGGTGTGCCCGCCAGGTGGCGGTCACGTTGCAGCCCATGGCGTTGGTCGACAGGAAGAACACGTTGCCGTAGCCACCGGTGGCGAGCACCACGGCGTCGGCGAAGTGCGCCTCGATCTTGCCGGTGACCATGTCACGGGTCACGATGCCGCGCGCCCGGTCGTCGACGACGATCAGCTCGATCATCTCGTGACGGGTGTGCATCTTCACCGTGCCGGCCGCGACCTGGCGCTCCAGCGCCTGGTAGGCACCGATCAGCAGCTGCTGGCCGGTCTGGCCGCGGGCGTAGAAGGTGCGCTGCACCTGCACGCCACCGAACGAGCGGGTGTCCAGCAGGCCGCCGTACTCGCGGGCGAAGGGAACTCCCTGGGCGACGCACTGGTCGATGATGTTGGCGCTGACCTCGGCGAGCCGGTAGACGTTGGTCTCGCGGGCGCGGTAGTCGCCGCCCTTGACCGTGTCGTAGAACAGCCGGTAGGTCGAGTCACCGTCGTTGCGGTAGTTCTTCGCCGCGTTGATGCCGCCCTGGGCAGCGATCGAGTGGGCGCGCCGCGGGCTGTCCTGGTAGCAGAAGTTCAGCACGTTGTAGCCGGCCTCGCCCAGGGTTGCGGCAGCCGCACCACCGGCCAGGCCCGTGCCGACGATGATGACGCTCAGCTTGCGTCGGTTCGCCGGGTTGACCAGCTTGGCCGAGAACACGCGGTTCTTCCACATGTTCTCGATGGGCTGGCTCAGGTCTGCCTTGGTGTCAGCGATGTCCGCGCCGACCTCCCAGTACTCCTGGGCGGCGGGCTGGGTGTTCTCGGTGAGGGTGTCGGTCACGGGATGACTCCAATCAGGATCAGCACGGGCGGGATCATGAAGCCCACGAACAACAGGCCGGCGACAATGTTCGCCAGGGCCTTCAACAGCTTGCGGGCCCCCTTGCTGGTGTTCGCGCCGAGGGTCGTGAAGGCGCTGTGGAATCCGTGCGCGACGTGCATGCAGACCGCGATCATCGCGATGGCGTAGGCCAGCACGACCCACCACTCGCTGAACCCGGCCAGCACACGGTCGTAGGGGGCCAGGGTGGTGACGCCCTCGTCGTAGCCGAAGCGCAGCACCTCAGCGGTGTACTGCAGGATGTGCATCACCACGAACAGCACGATGATGATGCCGCCCCAGATCATGGTGCGGGCAGCGTAGCTGCGCTCCATGCGACGGGAGCGGGCGTAGCGCACGGAACCGGCGCTCTGCCGCGCACGGTTGCGCAGCTTGAACGCCGACCACATGTGCAGGATGACCGAAGCCAGCAGGACGATCCGGAACAGCCAGAGGAACACGCCTTCCGGCAGCGCCGGGTACAGCAGCGTGCGCAGCCAGTGCGAGTACTCGTTGAACTCCAGGCCGTCGTCAGGCAGCAGCATCTTGAAGTTGCCGAACATGTGCGCGAGCAGGAAGGCGACCAGAATCAGTCCCGTGATGGCCATGATGACCTTCGACGCCACTGTCGATCGCGTGGCTCGCTGATGGGTAGTTAGTGTCGTTGCCACGCACCACACACTAGCCACTGACGAGCACCGATAATCCTCGGCACCACGAAAGTCGAGGAATGTACCCGCGTCCGTTTGATAACGCAACGAGCCAGTGCGCAAAATCACGTTGGATTCGTGACATTCCTCACAGCGAACCCGTCAGAACGCTGAGAACCGTTCAGCCGACGCAGGAGGGGCGCTGCGCCGGCGAGGAGCAGTAGGCCCTGCCGAAACGCCAGTCAGCGGGGGCCAGTTCGGCCATGGTGACCAGGGTGTAGCCCTTCTCCCGCAGCTGGTTGACCACCGCGGTGGTGGCGGCCCGGGAGTTGCCGTGGATGTCGTGCATCAGGATCACACCGCCGTCGTCGACCTGCTTGTTGACTGCGGCCAGGATCGCGTTCTGTGCCCCCTGGGGTGAGGCCTTGGAATGCTTCCAGTCCTCGGTGTCGACGCTCCACAGGGCCACGGCCATGCCCTGCTTGCCGGTGATGCCGTCGGAGGACTTGTTGCGCGCCCCGTAGGGCGGGCGCAGGAACAGCGGGTCGGCACCGGTCAGTTCGCGGATGTTGTCGGCCGACATGGTGACCTGCCTGGTCAGCAACTCGCCACCGGTGCGGCTCATCTGGTTGTGCACCTGGTTGTGGGAGGCGATCTCCATGCCGTTGGCGGCGGTGGCGGTGAGCATCTTCGGGAAGTTGTCGACCGAGGTGCCGAGCACGAAGAAGGTGGCCGGCGCCTTCAGCGCGTTCAGCTGGTCGAGGACGTCCTGGGTCTGCGGGACGGGGCCGTCGTCGAAGGTCAGCGCCACGCACTTGGCGACCTGGCAGTCGGTGCCCAGCACCAGCTGGGGCCGCTTGTCGACGACCGGCGCCGGGGTCGACGATGCCGTGGACGAGGGGCTGGACGAAGAGCCCGAGGTGGTGGTGGCCGTCGGGGTGGCGCTGGGCGACGGCGTCGTCGTGGATGGCTTCCCGACCACGGTCGGGTCGAAGGGCAGGAACCTCTCGGGGGTGGCGGCTGCGGTCGGGTATCGCGCAGCCGCCCGGGCGTGGGTGCCGAACTGGGAGAGCATGCCCGCCGCCTGGTCACCGGGGACGACCACCGGCGCGATGGTGCTGCCGTCGACCACCTGGAAGTGGACGACCAGGTCACCGGAGGCCGAGAACCCGATCGCCGGTCCGGCCCCGTTGGGGAATGTGGGTTCGGCGAGTTGGGTGGCGGCCTGGTCCCCGGATTCACCGGCCAGTTCGCGCACCGCGGCGACGAAGCCTTCCCACTGGGCCGGGGCGATCAGGGCGGGTGAGGCGAAGGAGTGGTTGGTCTGCGGGTCGTAGTGGACGATCGCCGTGTTCGTCCCGGCCGGGGTGGTGGCCTTCAGCGCGACCGCCAGGGCCTTGGTCGAGCTGGCGACCAGGGTGGGGGTCACCGTGAGCTGGCCGCCGCCGTCCCAGTGGTGTTGGCGCACGACCTGGCCGCGGACGATGTCGAGGCTGTAGGCCAGACCGGGCATCTCGTGGGTGACCAGCAGGTTGGTCACCGTCAGCCCCTCATGGGTCAGGGTGCCCCGGCCGGCGTCGAGCAGGGCCTGGTCGACGGTGGCGAACTCGGCGTCCTGCGCGGGCTCGGTCGGGGTGGCCTCGGCATCGGTGGAGATCCCGGTCGGGTTGCTGGTCGGGTCGTCCGCCCCGATCGTCGAGCAACCGGTCACCAGTGCCACCGACGCGACCAGCGCGAGCAGCGGGGTGAACCAGCGGGCGGGGAAGGAGGTGGCGCGCGCCATGGCAACGATTCCGATCTCGGGACTGCGATTCACCAACATCATCACATTGTTGTGAATCAGCTCAGGGGACCATCCCATGCTACGCCCGAGGGGCTCACCGGCCCGCAGGATGTGCTTCCCGGCGTGCCTCGCCCCATCGGCCGGCACCGGGCGCCGAGTTGCGCAGGTCAGTCCCGGAGCAGGTCGGGGCGACGCTGCCGGGTCAACTCCAGGGCCTGTTCGCGGCGCCAGGCCGCGATTCGGGCGTGGTGACCGCTGAAGAGCACCTCGGGGACGTCCAGCCCGCGCCACTGCGGCGGCTTGGTGTAGACGGGGTATTCCAGCAGTCCGTCGTTGCCCTCGGAGTGGGACTCCTCCTGCAGGGATTCCGGGTTGCCGATCACCCCGGGGACCAGTCGCACGACGGCCTCGACCATGGCCAGGGTGGCGACCTCTCCCCCGTTGAGGACGTAGTCGCCCAGGCTGAGTTCGCGCACCTGGACCCGCCCCCGGGCGTGCTCGACCACCCGCCGGTCGATGCCTTCGTAGCGGCCGCAGGCGAAGACGAGCCGCTGCCGGGTCGACAGGTCGGTGGCGATCGGTTGGCTGAACCGTTCCCCGCTCGGGCTCGGGAACACCAGCACGGTGTCCTCGTCGGGCACGCTGTCGCCGAGCAGGTGGTCCAGGGCCTCACCCCACGGCTCGGGCTTCATCACCATGCCGGCGCCCCCGCCATAGGGGGTGTCGTCGACGGTGTGGTGGCGGTCATGGGTCCACTGGCGCAGGTCGTGCACGTCGACCTGCAGCAGCCCCGCCTCGATGGCCTTGCCGACCAGGCTCAGGCCGAGCGGGGCGAAGTAGTCGGGGAAGATGGAGACGACATCGATCCTCACGGGGCGCCCCGTTCCGCGTCCTCGTCGTGACCTTTGGCTTCGTCGTCACCGTCGTCGTCACCCTCGTCGGCCAGCAGGCCGGGCTGGGCGACCAGTTCGACCTCACCGGCGGCCAGGTCGACCCGGGGCACCAGTTCGGTGACGAAGGGGACCATGCGTTCCTCGCCATCGACGTCGATGACCAGCAGGTCCTGGGCGGGCAGGTGGACGACCTGGCTGACCTCGCCGACCACGGTGCCGTCGGCCAGGACGGCCTGCAGCCCGACCAGCTGCCGGTCGTAGTACTCGTCGTCCTCCTCGGGCAGTTCGGCAGGGTCCACGTCGCAGACCAGCACCGTGCCGCGGGCGGCCTCAGCGGCGTTGCGGTCGTCCATGCCCTGGAAGTGGACCATCAGCCGGCCACCGTGCCAGGCCGATTTGGTAACCGTGAGGGTGCGCCGCGACCCCTCGACCCGGACGACCGCCCCGGTCGCGAAGCGGCGTTCAGGTTCGTCGGTGCGCAGGTCGATCATCACGTCACCGCGGATGCCGTGCGCGCGACCCACCACCCCGATGGTGACCTCGATCGAGCGTGGCATGGGGTCCTCCCGGGTGTCTCAGGTGTGTCAGGTTTCGTGTACCGACGGCGACACCCCGCCCGGACTGGACCGAACGGGGTGTCTCGTGGTGTTGCCTCAGCGGCGGGGGCCGCGCCGGTCGACGTCGACGAAGTCGACGCGAACCTGCTCACGGCCGGCCAGTGCACTGATGACGGTGCGCAGGGCCTGCGCGGTGCGCCCTTGGCGCCCGATCACCTTCCCGATGTCCTCGGGGTGGACGTGCACCTCGAGCATGCGGCCACGGCGCAGGTCCTTGTCCTTGACCCGCACGTCATCGGGGTGCAGGACGATGCCACGGACCAGGTGCTCCAGCGCTTCACTCAGCACGATCAGGCCTCGTCGGCCGGGGCCTCGGCCTCGGCGGTGTCCTCAGCAGCGGCTTCCTCGGCAGCGGGCTCCTCAGCCGGGGCGTCCTCGGCGGGGGCGTCCTCGTCGGCAGCCTCCTCCTTGGCCTTCTTGGTGGTGATGGCTGCGGTCTTGGGAGCAGCATCGTCCTCGGCCAGGGCGGCGTTGAACAGGTCGAGCTTGTTGGGCTTCTCGGGCTGCGGGTCGACGCCCGACGGCGAGGTGTCGCCGCTGAACTGCTGCCAGTCACCGGTGCGCTTGAGGATGGCCACGACGGCCTCGGTCGGCTGGGCGCCGACGCCCAGCCAGTACTGCACGCGCTCGGAGTTGACCTGAATGACCGACGGGTCGTTCTTCGGGTGGTAGATGCCCACCTCTTCGATCGCCTTGCCGTTGCGCTTGGCGCGCTCATCGATGACGATGATGCGGTAGTGGGGCGAGCGGATCTTGCCGAGGCGCTTCAAACGAATCTTGGTTGCCACGTTTGTGGTTCTCCTGTTGGGATGTCCGGGTTGTCCGGTACGAGCTGGTGGGGGCGCCGTCCACGTGTGGGGCACATGTCGGCAACTCCCGAGGAATCATCGCCACAGCACGGTGAGAGGGCATGCAGGGGCAGAAGACGCATCGACCAGTCTGCCAGATACCGGCCCCGGGAGCGAAACCGGACGATGCGGCTCAGCGCGCCGGGACGAGCTTGCCGCGCAGCAGGATGAACTTCGGGTGCTTGACCGCGGTCATGTCGTCCAGCGGATTGGTCTCGAAAATGACCAGGTCGGCGCTGGCGCCCTCCTCGATGCCGGGCACCCCCAGCCATTCGCGGGCACGCCAGCTCGCCGCACCCAGCGCGAACTCGGTGTCACCGATGCGGGTCAGTTGTTCCACCTCGTCGGCCACCAGCCCGTGGGCCATCACCCCGCCGGCGTCGGTGCCGGCGAAGATCGGCACGCCCGCCTCGCGGGCCTTGCCGAGCACATCGAGCCGGGTGGCGTACAGCTGCCGCATGTGGGCGGCGTAGGCGGGAAACTTCGACTCCCCCGCGGCGGCGATGTCCGGGAAGTTCTCCAGGTTGATCATGGTCGGCACCAGCGCCACCTGCCGCTCGGCCATCTGTTCGATCACCTCGTCGCTCATCCCGGTGCCGTGCTCGATGCCGTCGATGCCGGCCTCGACCAGCTCGGCCACCGACTGTTCCTCGAAGCAGTGCGCGGTCACCCTGGCGCCGAGTTCGTGGGCGCGTTCGATGGCCTGCTGGGCCACCGCCGGCGGCCACAGCGGGGCCAGGTCACCGGTGTCGCGGTCGATCCAGTCCCCCACGAGCTTCACCCAGCCATCACCGTTGGCGACCTGCTTCTCGACGGTCGCGACGAGCTCTTCGGGGTCGACCTCGTCGGCGAAGTTGCGGATGTAGCGCCTCGGCCGGGCGATGTGGCGCCCGGCCCGGATGACGCGGGGCAGGTCCTCGCGCTCGTCGATCCAGTGGGTGTCGGCCGGTGACCCGGCGTCCCTGATCAGCAGGGTGCCGGCGTCGCGGTCGGCGAGCGCCTGCTGCTCGGCCTCCTCCGGGCTGACCTCACCGCCGTGCCCGAGCCCGATGTGGCAGTGGGCATCGACCAGTCCTGCGACGATGAAGCAGTCCTCGGCGATCGTCACCGCGTCGGCGACCGGCTCGGTTCGGATCACCCCCTCGCTGATCCACAGGTCGCGTGGCTCAGTGCCGGGCAGCACCACGCCGCGCACGTGCAGGGCACCGTGGAAGTGTGGCTGGTCGCCGGCGACGTGGGTGTGCACCACCCCACCGTGGCTGTGGGTGTGGAACAGTTCGGCGCCCGGGGAGGCCAGGTCATGGGGGTGCTGGTGGTCGTGGCCCATGGGGCGAGTCAATCAGATTTGCTAGGATTTCACGCGGAGTCGACAACCCGACTCGCGGACGAGGGAGCAGTACCCGCACCACGACAAGACTGACTCATGGAGGAGTTCGTCATGGCCTGGTTCGTCCTGGTCCTGTCCGGAATGCTGGAGGCCGTGTGGGCCACCGCGCTTGATGCTTCGGACGGTTTGCGTCGTCGTGGCCCCGTGATCGTGTTCCTGGTGGCCGTCACCCTCAGCATGGCTGGTCTCGCGTGGGCGATGACCTCACTCCCCACGGGCACTGCCTATGCGGTGTGGGTCGGCATCGGTGCCACGCTGACGGTGCTGTGGGGTTTCATCACCGGCCAGGAGGCCGCGACCTGGTTGCGGGTGCTGCTGCTGGTGGTGCTGATCGGCTCGGTGGTCGGCCTGAAGGCGGTGAGCTGAGATGCCGTGGCTGATCCTGTTGGCCAGCGCCGTGCTGGAGGCGGTCTGGGCGACTGCCCTGGGCCAGTCGGAGGGGTTCACCCGCGTCGGGCCGACGATCCTGTTCGCCGTGGCCGTGGTGCTCAGCATGCTCGGGCTGAGCCGCGCCATGAAGGACATCCCGATCGGGACGGCCTATGCCGTGTGGACCGGGGTCGGGGCCGCGCTGACGGTCACGTGGGCCCTGCTCACCGGCGCCGAGTCGGCCTCGGTGTGGAAGGTCGTCTTCCTGGTCGGCATCATCGGGGCGGTGGTCGGGCTCAAGCTGGCACCCGACCCGCGTCCGGTGGCCGCCGACGAGGAAGCCGGCTGAGGCACCCGGACCCGGGTCAGCGGGGACCCTTGTTCTGCTGGTTGAACATCTGCTGCAGCTGCGGCGGCAGTTCGAAGTCCTGCATCGCGGCCGACAGGTCTGCCGGGTCGGGCTGGCCACCGCCGAACCCGAACGCGCTGGCCGGGTCGACCGGCGGCGCGGCCTCGGGACGACCGCTGGCCTGGGCGGCGCGCTTGGCGGGGTTGCCCGAGGTGCCCTTCTTGTTCTTGGAGCCCTTCTTGGCCTGCTGCTTCTTCGGTCGTCCGCCGCCGAGGCCACCCATGCCGGGCATGCCCGGCATCCCGGGCATGCCGCCGCTGGCCATCGACTGCATCATCTTGCGGGCCTCGACGAAGCGGGTGACCAGCTGGTTGACGTCACTGACCTGGACGCCGGCGCCCTTGGCGATGCGGGCCCGGCGTGAGCCGTTGAGGATGCCGACGTCGGCGCGTTCGGCCGGGGTCATCGAGTAGATGATGGCCTCGACGCGGTCGACCTCCTTCTCGTCGATGTTGGCGATCTGGTCCTTCATCGCCCCCATGCCGGGCAGCATGCCGAAGATCTTCGACAGCGGGCCCATCTTGCGCATCTGCTGCATCTGGCCCAGGAAGTCACCCAGGGTGAAGGTGCCCTTGCCGGCCAGCAGTTTCTCGGCGGCCAGCTTCGACTGCTCCTGATCGAAGGTCTTCTCGGCCTGCTCGATCAGGGTGAGCATGTCGCCCATGCCGAGGATGCGGCTGGCCATCCGCTCGGGGTGGAAGACGTCGAAGTCCTTCAGCCCCTCACCGGAGGAGGCGAACATGATCGGCTTGCCGACCACCTTGGCGATCGACAGGGCGGCACCGCCGCGGGCGTCGCCGTCCAGCTTGGTCAGCACGACACCGTCGAAACCGACGCCCTCCTGGAAGGCGATGGCGGTGTTGACCGCGTCCTGGCCGATCATGGCGTCGACCACGAACAGCACCTCGTCCGGGTTGACGGCGGCCTTGATGTCAGCGGCCTGCTGCATCAGTTCGGCATCGATGCCGAGGCGGCCGGCGGTGTCGACGATCACGACGTCGTAGAGGCGCTGGGTGGCGACCTGCATGGCCGAGTGGGCCACCTGGATGGGGTCGCCGACGCCGTTGCCGGGTTCGGGGGCGTGGACGTGCACCCCGGCGCGCTGGCCGACCACCTGCAGCTGGTTGACCGCGTTGGGGCGCTGCAGGTCGGCGGCGACCAGCAGCGGGGAATGGCCCTCGGACTTCAACCAGTGGGCGAGCTTGCCGGCCAGGGTGGTCTTGCCGGCACCCTGCAGGCCGGCCAGCATGATGACGGTCGGCCGGGGAGGCTTGGCGAAGCGGATGGTGCGGGTGTCACCACCGAGGATCTCGATGAGTTCCTCGTTGACGATCTTGATGATCTGCTGGGCGGGGTTGAGCACCTGCGACAGTTCGAGGCCCAGGCAGCGTTCCCGGACGTTGGCGATGAACTCCTTGACCACCGACAGGTTGACGTCGGCCTCGAGCAGCGCGATGCGGATCTCACGCATGGTCTGGTCAATGTCGGCCTCGGTGAGCCGGCCCTTGCCACGCAGGCCCTTGAAGGTGGCGGCAAGCCGGTCCTGGAGATTCTCGAACACGGTGTCCTCTTCGGTCGCGGGGCACCGGGACGAGCACGTCAGCCGGGCCGCCTGAACGGTCAGGGACCCATGTTACTGCCTCACCCCGACACCCCGGTGATTCCTCCTCGCGAGGGTGCCGGTACGGGGTGCCGGTGGGCGTGCCTCGGTGTGGCGTGCGGCGGTAGTTACTCGCCGAGGATGCCGGCGACGAAGCCCTCGGTGTCGAACGGTGCGAGGTCGTCGACGCCCTCACCGAGCCCGATCAGCTTGACCGGCACGCCCAGTTCGCGCTGCACGGCGACGACAATGCCGCCCTTGGCCGACCCGTCGAGCTTGGTCAGCACGATGCCGCTCACGTCGACCACGTCACCGAAGATGCGGGCCTGGGTGAGCCCGTTCTGACCGGTGGTGGCATCGAGCACGAGCAGCACCTCGGTGACCGGCGCCTTGCGTTCGATGACCCGCTTGACCTTGCCGAGCTCGTCCATCAGGCCGGTCTTGGTGTGCAGGCGCCCGGCGGTGTCGATGATGACCACGTCAACCCCCTGGGCGATGCCGGTCTCGACGGCCTGGAAGGCCACCGAGGCGGGGTCGGAGCCCTCGGGGCCGCGGACGGTCTCGACGCCGACCCGCTCACCCCAGGTGGTCAGCTGCTCGGCGGCAGCGGCGCGGAAGGTGTCGGCGGCGCCGAGCAGCACGGTCTTGCCCTCGGCGACCAGCACGCGGGCCAGCTTGCCGACGGTGGTGGTCTTTCCGGTGCCGTTGACGCCGACCACCAGCACGATCGCGGGCAGGCCGTCGCTGCCGGTCAGGTTGAGGTGCCGGTCGAGGTCGGGGTTGACCAGCTTCACCAGTTCGCGGCGCAGCACGCCACGGGCCTGGGCGGGGTCGGAGATGCCGTCGACGGCCAGTTCCTTGCGCAGGGTGGTGACCAGTTCGGTCGAGGGCCCCACGCCGAGGTCGGAGCTGATCAGGGTCGCTTCGAAGTCGTCCCACGTGTCGGCATCGATCTTGTCACTGGACAGCAGGTCGGCCAGGCCACGGGCCAGCACGTTGTTGGAGCTGGCCAGGCGGCGGCGCAGGCGGGCCAGCCGGGAGCCGGCGGCCTCGGGGACCTCCAGGCCGCGCTCCGGGGTCGTGGTCGGGGTCGGCCCGGTCGTGGGCGCTTCAGGGGCGGGAACCTCGGTGGAGGGAGCCTCGGTGGGCTGTTCCTCACCCGGCAATTCCGGGGTGGGTTCGTGCTCGACCTCCTTGGGGCCGAACTTGGCCACCAGGTAGGCGACGCCCGTGAGGGCGATCATGAGGCCGATGATGATCCACGCAACGAGTTCCCAGTTCACGTGAACATCCTAGGCATGACCGGGCAGGGCCCCGGCACCACCTCAGCGCTTGGCGACTTGGCGCACCCTTTCGCTGCTGGTCTCGTAGAACTGGACGAGCGAGGCCGGCGCCTCGGCGTCGCCGTTGAGATGCTTGGCCACGGTGCCCAGGCGTTCGGCGACGGCCGGGTTGCGGTCGCTCATCTTGCCGCGCATCCCGATGGCGACGACGGCGGTGACGGCGAGCGCCAGGACCACGATGATGATCATGGCCACCACGACTGCGGACATTGGACCGACCCCCTCAACAGATTTCACGCGCCGGCATGGCCAACACGCCCGTCCCATTCTTTCACTTCGACCCAAACCGGCCCACTCGCGCGCGGCGTGTCGGCGCTGAGGTCTGAGCAAACAAGTAGCCAGAGACGCGAATCCGGAGTTTTGCCACCAGGTGAGGCCGCTGGTTACTCCTTTGTCGGGTCAACTCAGGCAGAAGCCTCGTCCCGGAGCCGCTGCGAGACCACCGTGGAAACCCCGTCGCCGCGCATGGTGACCCCGTAGAGGGCATCGGCGATCTCCATGGTGCGTTTCTGGTGGGTGATCACCAGCAGCTGGGAGCGTTCCCGCAGTTCCTCGTAGATGCCCAGCAGGCGGCCCAGGTTGGTGTCGTCCAGGGCGGCCTCGACCTCGTCCAGGATGTAGAAGGGGCTGGGCCGGGCCATGAACAGGCTGACCAGGAAGGCCACAGCGACCAGGGAACGCTCACCGCCTGACAGGAGTGAGAGCCGCTTGACCTTCTTGCCGGCCGGGCGGGCCTCGACGTCGACCCCGGTGGTGAGCCATTGGCCGGGTTCGGTGAGCACCAGGCGTCCCTCCCCGCCGGGGAACAGCCGCGAGAAGACGTGTTCGAAGGTGCTTTCGACGTCGGCGTAGGCGGCGGCGAAGACCTCTTCGACGCGCCGGTCGACCTCGGCGATGATGTCGACCAGGTCCTTGCGGGTCTGCTTGAGGTCCTCGAGTTGTTCGGCCAGGAACGCGTGGCGTTCCTGCATCGCGTCGAACTCCTCCAGGGCGAGCGGGTTGACCCGCCCCAGCACCTGCAGGTTGCGTTCGGCGGCACGCAGCCGCTTCTCCTGGGCCTCCCGGACGAAGGCGACGGGCTCTGGCTGCTGCTCGTCGTCAGCCCTCACCGGCCTGCCGTCGGGGTGCACCAGCACCGGGACGAGCTGGTCGGGTCCGTACTCCTCGAGCAGCACCTGCGGGGCCAGCGCGAGTTCGTCCATCGCCTTGTCCTGCAGGGTCTCGATACGCATGCGCTGCTGCACCCGGGCCATCTCGTCGCGGTGGGCCCCCTGGACGAGCGTGTCGAGCTCGCCGGCGGTCTCACGCACCGCGCGACGGGCCTGGGTCAGTTCGGTGTCGGCCTGCTGGCGGTGCGCTTCGGCGGCGGCGCGTTCGGTGCCGGCGATCCCACGGGCGGCCTCGGCCTGTTCCAGCAGCCACACGGCGGCCAGGTGCACCGCGCGGGCCGCCTCGGCCTCGCGGCGTTGCTGCTGCGCGCGGGCCTCGGCGCGGGCCCGCTGGCTGCGTTCGTGCTGGGCGGCTCGCAGCAGTGAGTCGGCACGCCCGGCCAGTGCCTTGGCCCGTTCCTCGGCGGTGCGCAGCGCGAGCCGGGCGTCCATCTCGGCCTGCCGGGCGGCGCGGGCGACCAGGGCGAGCTCGTCACGTTCCTCGGAGTCAGGTTCGGCCAGGTCGGTGTCGGCCGAGGCACGCTCGAGGCGTTCCCGCAGTTCGTCGAGGGCCAGCTGGTCGTGCTCGCGTTTGGTGGCGGCCTCCGCGGCGGTGGTTTCCAGCCGGTCCGCCTCGGCGCGGGCGGCCCGGGCGGTCTCGGAGAGTTGGCCCAATCGTTCGGACAGGGCCGCCCATTCGGCGTCGGAAGCGTGCAACCGGGCCAGTGCCGCCTGTTCGCGTTCCTTGGCGCTGGCGTGGGCGTGGGTCTTCTCGGCGATGGCGAACCGCAGCCGCTCCAGGTCGTGCTCGACCGTGCCGAGCTGGGTCGTGGCCTGGTCGATGGCGGCCTGCACCTCGATCAGGCTGGCCCCGCCTCCGGTGCCGGCGGCCGCGTACCAGCTCGACAGCAGGTCACCGTCGCGGGTGACCACCGTGGCCTCCGGGAGTTGCTCGACCAGGCTGCGGGCCGCCGGCAGGTCCTCGACCAGGGCCACCTTGTGCAGCAGCCGGGTGAGCGCCCCGTCCAGAGATTCGGCGACCGTGACGACATCGCGGGCCCACACCGCACCGGCGGGCAGGCTCGGCCAGTCGTCCCGGCTGACCTGCGAACCACCCAGTAGCAGCCCGGCGCGGCCCAGGGCTTCGGTTCGGACGTGGTCGACGGCAGCCAGGGCGGCATCGAGGTCGGCCACGGCCACGGCTTCGGAGGCCTGCCCAAGGGCGGCCGAGACCGCGGCTTCCCAGCCGGTCCGCACCTGCACCAGGGCAGCCACCTGCCCGAGCAGGCCGCGCAGGCTGTCCCCGGCGGCCAGCAGTGAGGCGTTCGCGTCGGCGCGCTCCAGGCCGAGGCCGAGGGCTTCGAGGCGTGCCTGCAGCGAGGCCCGTTGCTGGGACAGTTCGCCGGCCTCGGCCTGGAGACTGGCCAGGGCGGCCTCCAGCTCGCTGACATGGTCCCCGGCGGCCTCGTACTCCTCGTCCAGGCCGCCTTCGCCGGCGTCGAAGCCGGCCATCGTCGACTCCAGCCGGGTGAACTCGGCGGTGGCTTCGGCGGCGCGGGTGAGGGCGTCGCTGCGGCGGGCCTCGAGCCGGGCTGCCTCGTCGGCCCCGGCGTCGAGGCGTGACTTCAGCGAGTTGACCTGGCCGGTGAGCCTGGCCAGTCCTTCGCGGCGGTCGGCGATGGCGCGCAGCTGTGCGGCGTGGGCCTTCTCCGCCTCGGCCAGGGCCTGCTCCGCCTCGGTGCGGGCGGTGGTGGCCGCAGTCATGTCGTCACCGCGGGCCGCGACATCCTCACGCAGCCGGTTCTCCTGGTCACGGACCTCGGCTGCTTCGGCCTCCAGCGATTCGGGGTCGCGGCCGCCGCGCTGCGGGTCGGGCTGTGCGTCGGCGTGCCGCATCCGTTCGGCGGCAATCTGCCTAGTGGTCTGGATGCGCTCGGCCAGGGCGGCCAGGCCGTACCAGTTCTCCTGGGCGGCGTTGACCCGCGGCTGGGCTTCGCTGACCAGCTGTTCGGCCTCGGCTTCGCGGCGGCGGGCTTCGGCGAGCGCGTGTTCGGCGCGGGCCCGGGCGGCCGCGTGGGCGCGTTCGTCGGCCAGGTCCGATTCGAGCGCGAGCGTGGCCTGGGTGAGGTCGTCGGCGAGCAGCCGGGCCTTGGCGTCACGCAGTTCCGCGGCGATGACCGCGGCCTTGCGGGCCAAGTCAGCCTGTCGTCCGAGCGGTTTGAGTTGTCGGCGGATCTCACTGATCAGGTCATTGAGCCGGTCGAGGTTGGCGGCGGTCGACTCGAGCTTGCGCTGTGCCTTCTCTTTGCGCTTGCGGTGCTTGAGCACCCCGGCGGCCTCTTCGATGAAGCCGCGGCGGATCTCGGGGGTGGCCTGCAGGATGGTGTCGAGCTGTCCCTGGCCGACGATCACGTGCATCTCGCGGCCGATCCCGGAGTCGCTGAGCAGTTCTTGCACGTCGAGCAGTCGGGCGGGGTTGCCGTTGATCTGGTACTCCGAGCCACCGGAGCGGAACATGGTGCGGCTGATGGTGACCTCGGTGTAGTCGATCGGCAGCGCACCATCGGTGTTGTCGATGGTCAGCACCACCTCGGCGCGGCCCAGCGGTGCTCGTCCGGTGGTGCCGGCGAAGATGACGTCCTCCATCTTGCCGCCGCGCAGGCTCTTGGCGCCCTGCTCACCCATCACCCAGCTGAGCGCGTCCACGACGTTGGACTTGCCCGAGCCGTTGGGGCCGACGATGCAGGTGACCCCCGGCTCGAAGTTCATGGTGGTGGCCGAGGCGAATGACTTGAACCCGCGCAGGGTCAGCGACTTGAGGTACACCGGCTACTCCCCCGGGCCGCCGACGCCCTGGGACTCGGTTGCCGGGGACGAGGCGGCACTGTCGGGCTGCTGGTCACGCAGGCCGCGCCGGAAGCGGGCCGAGCGGAAGGTCCACAGCTTGTTGACCACGAAGTTGATCGGCATGGTCACCGCGATCTGGATGAGGGTGGCCCAGTACAGCTTGGTGCGCAGCCCGTTGGAGTCGTCCATCCAGTCGATCTGGCCCAGGTACAGCGGGGAGTCCACCTTCAGCAGCAGCGTCTGGATGCCCAGCCCGACCACCAGCGCAACCAGCCCGATGCTCATGAATGAGGCCAGCCCCTTCCACCAGGGGGCGTGGTGGGCGGTGCTGCGGAAGGTCCATGACCGGTTCAGCTGGTAGTTCCAGGTGTTGGCCACGAGGAAGGCCGCCACCGCGATGACGTGGTACCAGTACACGCCGAAGGGCGTCGCGGGGATCGGGAACACCCGGTCCTGGTAGTGCGGCACCAGCCACTTCAGCACGATGGTGACCGCGAGGTTCACCAGGATGCCGGACCCGCCGACCATGCCGAACTGGATGAACTGACGCAGGTGGCGGCGACTGCGAGCGACGTTGGACTCATTCACAATGGCACGACTCTAGTCGTCAACCGCGCCCGGCCGGGCGCTGACGGGGCCGCCGCTGGCACGTTGGGCACCGGTACGAGCTGCGGTTCATGAAGGGTTCTCGGACGATCGGGCTGCCGCAACGCAGGCACGGCAGCCCCTCGCGGCCGTAGGCCTGCAGCCCGCGCTCGAAGTAGCCGGACTCGCCGTTGACGTTGACGTAGAGCGCATCGAAGCTGGTGCCGCCCACCGCCAGGGCCTCGGCCATCACCTGGTGGCCGTGCTCGAGCAGTTCCAGCACCCGTGGCCTGGTCAGCCGGGCACCGGGCTGGTCGTAGTGCACCCGGGCGCGCCACAGGGTCTCGTCGACGTAGATGTTGCCGAAGCCGCTGACGATGCGTTGGTCGAGCAGCAGCCGCTTGATGCCGCTGTTGCTGCGCCGGAGGCGGGCCCCGGTCGCCGCCGGGTCGAAGACCGGCTCGAAGGGGTCGGGGGCGATGTGGCTGATCTCGCTGGGCAGTTCGGCCCCACCCGGGCTCAGGGACAAGCCACCGAACATGCGCTGGTCGACGAACCGCACCTGGGCACCGTCGGACAGGTCGAAGGTGACCCTGGTGTTGCGCGGCAGCGGGTCGTCCGGGGCGTTGATGCGGAACTGGCCGCTCATGCCCAGGTGGGCGAGCATGGCGTCACCGTCGTCGAAAGGCAGCCACAGGTACTTGCCGCGGCGACGCGGCGTGGTGAAGGTGCGTCCGGTGGTCTCGGCAGTGAAGCCGTCAGCCCCAGCGGGGTGGCTGCGCACCGGGCGCGGGTGCAGCACCCGGGTGGCGGTGATCGTGCGGGCGGTGATGGTGGACTCGAGGCCTGCCCGCACCACCTCGACTTCCGGCAGTTCCGGCACGCCGGTTCACCCCTCGGCTTCGGCGGCTGCCCGCTCGAGCGCCCTGGTGATGCGGCGGTAGGCGACCTCGGCGGCCCGGATCTCGGCCAGGCGCTTCGAGGTGCCGTCGCCGGTGCCACGCTTCTCGCCGTCGACCAGCACGCTGGCCTCGAAGCGTCGTTTGTGTTCGGGGCCCGACTGGGTGTGTTCGTAGGTGGGGTGCCCGAGTCCGGCGGCGACGCAGACCTCTTGCAGGGAGGTCTTCCAGTCCAGTCCGGGGCCGAGGGCTGCGGCCTTGTCGACCAGCGGGACGAACAGGTGGCGCACGAACGCCGAGGAGCCCTGGGCGCCGGCCTCCGACAGGTGGATCGCGCCGATCAGGGCCTCGGTGGTGTCGGCCAGGATCGAGTCCTTGTCGTGGCCGCGGGTGTTCACCTCGCCCTGGCCGAGCTTGATCATCGGCCCGAGCTCGAGGCTGCGGGCGACCCCGGCCAGGCTGTGCGCATTGACCACGGCGGCCCGCATCTTCGCGAGGTGGCCCTCGGGCAGGTCGGGGTAGGCCTGGTACAGGTGCTCGGTGACCACGATTTCGAGCACCGCGTCACCCAAGAACTCCAGCCGCTCGTTGTGGGGGCCGTTGCCGTTCTCGTAGGCCCATGAGCGGTGCGTCAGGGCAAGCACAAGGAGCTGGGGGTCGATGGGGACACCCAGCTCCTGGAGCAGTTCATGGAAGCGGCTCACGCCGCCCAGTGTGGTCAGCGCGGGGCTGACGGGCACGCTCAGGCCTCGAGGACCTGACGACGCTCGCCCTTGGGGCCGTACTGGCCGCAGGCGGGGCAGGCGGTGTGCGGCAGGTGGGCCTCACGGCAAGCAGGGTTGGCGCAGACCACCGTGCTGACGACAGTGGTCTTCCACTGCGAACGACGGTGGCGGGTGTTGCTGCGGGACATCTTCCGCTTGGGAACAGCCACGGTTCTCTCCTCGATCATCCGGCCGGCGGGCCGGAAATGTGTCCGGCGATGCCGGTGTGGTCCTGTCCGGCCGGGGCCGGGTGTCTAGCTCAGTTCTCCGCGTCCTCGGTCAGGTCCAGGAGTTTGCCCCAGCGGGGGTCAATCCTGTCCTCATGACCGTGGTCGGGATCGTCGTTGAGGTTGGCGCCACACAGGACGCACAGACCTGCACAATCTTCCCGGCACAAGGGCGTGAAGGGCAAATCGAGCACCACGGCATCCCGGATCAACGGCTCCAGGTCGACACGTTCGTCGACGACCAGGTGGGCGTCCTCCTCGATGTCGTCGTCCGGGTAGAAGAACAGTTCCTGCAGGTCCAGTTCGAGGTCGTCCTCGATCGGGCGCAGGCACCGCGCGCACTCCCCGGCCAACTCCACCTCGGCGGTTCCCGAGACGTAGACCCCTTCGACGACTGACTCGAGCCGGAGCTCGAGGTCGACGTCGGAGCCTGCTGGCACCCCGATCATCTCCAACCCCAGGCCCTGCGGTGCAGGCACGGTCCGGGTGACCTTCTTCATCGTTCCGGCGCGACGACCCAGCTCATGGACCTCGAGGACGAGGGGTGAGCGGGCATCAAGGGAATGCTGACGAGTGTTCATGACCAGACCTTCTGCACCACACAGGTGTGTGGGGGTGTTGATGACCGACGCACAACTTTACGCGCTCGGGCCGGTTCCCCCAAATCGGACGAGTGTTCCCGGCGCGGCGGCGGTGCCCGCGTCAGTCGTTGCTGTTGTTGCGGGCGATGCGGGCCACCAGCGCCTCGTTGACCAGCGGCGGCAGGAACTTGGCCACGTCACCGCCGAACCAGGCGATCTGGCGCATCATCGTCGAGGACACGGTGCCGAAGGTGGGGCCGGCCGGCAGGAAGATCGTCTCGATGTCGCCCGCGTGCTGGTTCATGTGGGCCATCTGCAGTTCGTAGTCGAAGTCCGAGGCGAAGCGCAGGCCCTTGACGATGGCCTCGGCGTCGTGGGCGTGGCAGAAGTCGACCAGCAGCCCGTCGATGAACTCGACGCTCACGCCCTCGACATCGGCGAGCACAGCGCGGGCCAGGTCGAGGCGTTCCTCGGCGCTGAACAGGTGCTGCTTGCCGGAGTTGCGCCCGACGGCCACCACCACTTCACCGAACAGGTCGCGGGCACGCCGGATGATCTCGACATGTCCCAGGGTGATCGGGTCGAACGACCCGGGGCAGGCAACCTTCACGGTGTCTCCTCGTTCTCGGGTTCGGTGGGGGCGAACCAGTACAGGATGGTCTCACCGTAGCGGCGTTCCCAGGCCTCGGCGTGCTCCAAGGCCGGGGCCGGGCCCCTGCCGGACCGCTCGACCACGACCACCCCGTCGGGGCGGACCCAACCGTTGTCGCGGACCGCGGCCAGCACCGCGTCGATGGCGGTGACCTGGATGTGGTAGGGCGGGTCGAGCCAGACGACGTCGTAGGCCGCCCCGGGGTTCGGTACCCCCACCACCGCTTCGGCGCGCGCGCAGCGGCTGGTGGCTGTCAGCCTGCTCGCCTCGATGTTGCGTCGGACGACGGCGTGGGCACGGGCATCGGACTCGACCAGCAGCACCGGCTGCGCTCCCCTGCTGGCGGCCTCCAGGCCCATCGCCCCGGAGCCGGCATACAGGTCGAGGAAGGACAGGTCGGCCAGTTGCTCGTCGACCGGCTGGTCGGCGCTGCCGTTCCAGCTCGCGAGCACCGAGAAGAAGGCTTCCCGCACCCGGTCGGTGGTGGGCCGGGTGGAGGCACCATCCGGTGTCTCCAGTCGTCGTCCCTTGGCGGTTCCTGCCACGATCCTGCTCACCGGACGAGCCTAGCGAACCCCCGCCCGGCCCCTGCCGCGCCGGCGTCCGCGTGGTGTTTGGGGGTGCCCCCGGCGGGTCTTGCGGTGGTGGTGTTGAATTGGGCCATGAACCAGAACAGCAACGCTGACAGCCCAGTCATCGAACTCGAAGAAGACACCGCCTGGGGCTACCTCGACAGTGTCGAGGTCGGGCGCCTGGCCACCGCCGTGGACAGCCAGCCGAGCATCTTTCCCGTCAACTTCGTCGTCGACGGCACCTCGGTGGTCTTCCGGACTGCGGCCGGTACCAAGCTGGCCGAGGTGGTGCTGAACCAGCACGTCGCCTTCGAGGCTGACGGCTGGGACAACGACAACGGGTGGAGCGTGGTGATCCGGGGCACCGCCGAGCGGATCACTGATGCCGACGAACTGGCCCGCGCCGACAAGATGCCGCTGCGTCCCTGGACCGGTGACGCGAAGGCCCACTACGTGCGCATCACCCCCGGCGTGATCACCGCACGCTACTTCCGGTTCTCCTGACAGGGGGCTCAGCCCTTCTCCAACCAGTCCCCCGCCGCGAGCAACTCCGTCTGGCGCACCATGTCGGCCAGGTAGGGGTTCTCGAGGTGGGGGTCCTGTGTCACCAGCCGCGCCGCGATCGTGCGGGACGCCTCGATGATCGGCAGGTGCTCGAGCACGCGCAGCAGCCGCAGCGACGAGCGGGTGCCGGCCTGGGAGCTGCCCAGGATGTTGCCCTCCCGGCGGGCGGCCAGGTCCTCCTCGGCCAGGGCGAACCCGTCGCGTGAGCGGGCCACTGCCGCCAGCCGGCGGGCCGCCGGGGACCCCGGCGGGGCGTGGCTGACCAGCAGGCACACCCCCGCATGGCTGCCGCGGCCGATCCGGCCACGAAGCTGGTGCAGCTGGGAAATCCCGAACCGGTCGGCGTCCATCACGACCATCATCGAGGCGTTGGGCACGTCGACACCGACCTCGATCACGGTGGTGGAAACCAGGACGTCGACCTCGCCGGCCGCGAAGGCCGTCATGGTGTCGGCCTTCTCCTCGGCACTCATCCTCCCGTGCAGCACCGCCACCCGGGTGCCGCGCAGGGGCCCGGTGGCGAGTTGTTCGGCCAGTTCCTCCACGCCGACCGGGTCAGGCATCGCCTCGTCCGATTCGAGCTGGTCGAATGGGTCGGTATCGGTCTGGGTCTTCGAGATACGCGAGCAGACCACGAAGGCCTGGCGGCCGGCGGCCACTTCCTCGGTGATCCGTTCCCAGGCACGCGAGACCCAGGCGGGGTGGCGGGTGGCGTCGACGACGGTGGTCTGCACCTCGGATCGCCCCGCCGGGATCTCGCGCAGGGTGCTGGTTTCGAGGTCACCGAAGACCGTCATGGCCACCGACCTCGGGATGGGGGTGGCGGTCATCACCAGCACGTGGGGCCGCAACTCAGCCTTGGCACCCAGCACAGCCCGCTGTTCAACGCCGAAGCGGTGCTGTTCGTCGACGATGACCAGTCCCAGGTTGGCGAACTGCACCTGGTCGCCCAGCAGGGCGTGGGTGCCGATGACGATGCCCGCCTCACCGCTGGCGATGTCGAGCAGCGCCTGTTTGCGGGCGGCAGCGGGCATCGAGCCGGTGAGCAGCACGACCTTGGTGGCCTGCTCGGGTGCCCCCAGCACCTGCCCGTCGCCCAGGTCGCCCAGCAGTCCCCGCAGCGTATCGGCGTGCTGGGTGGCCAGCACCTCGGTCGGGGCGAGCAGGGCGGCCTGGTAGCCCGCATCGATGGCGCGGGTCATGGCCCGGGTGGCGACCACGGTCTTGCCGGAGCCGACCTCACCCTGCAGCAGCCGCTGCATCGGGTGCTCGCGGGCCAGTTCGGTGAAGATCTCGTCACAGACCTGCTGCTGGCCCGGCGTCAGGGTGAAGGGCAACCGCTGGTCGAGCGCGTCGAGCAACCCACCGGGTCGGTGCTGCATCACCGCCGCCGGGTCCTGGGCGGCCTGGCTGCGGCGTTGCGCCATGGCGAGTTGCAGGGCGAGCGCCTCGTCGAACAGCAGGCGCTCGATGCCCCGTTCGGCCCGCTCGCGGGTGTCGGGCAGGTGCACGTCCTGGAAGGCCTCGAGCATGGTGGGCAGTTGTTCTGACTCCAGCACCCACTCGGGCAGGGGTTCGACCAGGTCATCGGCCACCTGCTCGAGGACCATCGCGATGGTGGCCGAGATCGTCCACGTCTGTACCGCCTTGACCGCGGGGTAGATGCCGACCAGCCCCGAGCGGGAGACCGAGGCGACCAGGTCGGACTGGTCGGACTTGCCGGTGGGGTTGCCCCGTTCGTCGAACAGGACGAACTTCGGGTGGGTGAGCTGGGGGCGGTTGTTGAACTCGCCGACCCGGCCGACGAAGATGCCACGGGGCCGGCCCGACAACAGCCCCACCCAGAACTTGACCAGGTAGTCCTTGCCGAAGAAGGTGACGCTGAGCCGCCCGCGTCCGTCGGTCAGCACTGCCTCGACGCGGCGCCGGGGTGACTGGCCGGCGACCTGGACACTGTCGACGATGGCCATCACGGCGAGGTCCTCACCGATGGGCAGGTCGGTCAGGTCGGAGTTCTCGGTGCCAGCCAGGTAGCGGCGGGGCACGTGGCGCAGCAGGTCACCGACGGTGTGGACCCGCAGCTGGGCGAACGCCTTGGCGGTCTTGTCACCCACGAACCTGTCGACGGGCGTGTTGAGCCGCTCGAAGGTTCGGGTCTGCCACTGGTTGTCCACCCCTGCAGGGTAGCGGCCGGGTACGACAGCATCGTCGTCACCGCCGGGCGGGCCGTCCTTCATGAACCAGCCCGCAGGGAAACAACAAGGAGCCCACCGTTGGGTGGGCTCCTGGGTGACACCCGGCGCGGGGCCGGGGTCAGGACGCCGGGACGGCGCCGGGTCAGCGGCTGACCTTGCCGGCCTTGATGCAGCCGGTGCACGCGTTGATGCGCTTGGTGGTGCCGTTCACGGTGGCGCGGACACGCTGGATGTTCGGGTCCCAGCGGCGGTTGGTCTTCTTCTTCGACCAGGGCACGTTGTGGCCGAAGCTGGGCTTCTTGGCGCAGACGTCGCACACGGCAGCCATGGTGTCTCCTCGTAATGGTTCCGCTGTCGCGGAGGTTGTCTTGTACCGTTCAGGACGGGTTTCCGGGGTGGGCTGGGGCCTGTTCGGCCTCACAGCAACCTGACAATCATAGCGGGATGTTCCGCACGGGACCAAACCGCGCATTGTGGGGGCCGTGCTTGCGCGGCCGGGTCCCACAAACAAGTCGCCAGCGGCCCGAGATCGGCGTTTTGACACCAGTGCAGGCCGCTGGCTACTTGTTTGTCGGACGTCATTGTCGGAGGTCCGGCGCCCGGGCTCAGATGGTGACGACCACCGGGATGATCATCGGGCGGCGGCTGTAGGACTTGGAGACCCAGCGCCCGACGGTGCGGCGCACCGTCTGCTGCAGGCGGTGGGAATCGTCGGCACCTTCTTCGATGGCGGTCAGCAGGGCCTGGCGCACCTCGTCGGTGATCTGCTGGAAGTCGGTCTCACCGAACCCGCGGCCGGTGATGTCGGGGCCGCTGACGATGGTCTGGTCGTGCAGGTTGACCGCCGCCACAATCGAGATGAACCCTTCCTCGCCGAGGATCTTGCGGTCGGTCAGTTCACTCTCGGAGATGTCACCGACCACCGAACCGTCGACGAAGATGTAGGACGCGTCGATCTTGCCGACGATCTGGGCGCGGCCCTTGTGCAGGTCGACCACTCCCCCGTCCTCGGTGATCACCACCCGGTCGGCGGGCACCCCGGTCTGGATCGCCAGAGCACCGTTGGCGACCAGGTGGCGCACCTCGCCGTGGACGGGCATGACGTTGCGGGGCTGCAGGATGTTGTAGCAGTAGAGCAGTTCGCCGGCCGAGGCGTGGCCCGAGACGTGCACCATGGCGTTGCCCTTGTGGACGACGTTGGCACCGAGCCGGGTCAGGCCGTTGATGACCCGCCCCACGGAGTTCTCATTGCCGGGGATCAGGGAGGATGCCAGCAGCACGGTGTCGCCGGGGCTGAGCTTGATCACCGGGTGTTCGTGGTTGGCCATCCGGGCCAGCGCCGAGAGCGGTTCACCCTGCGAACCGGTGGAGATGATCACGACCTGGTCGTCGCGGTAGTTCTCGATCTCCTTCATCTCGATCAGGGTGTTCTCGGGCACGTGCAGGTAGCCGAGGTCGCGGGCCACCCCCATGTTGCGCATCATCGATCGTCCGACGTAGACCACCTTGCGGCCGTACTTCACCGCGGCGTCCATCACCTGCTGCACGCGGTGCACGTGGGAGGCGAAGCAGGCGACCACCAGCTTCTGCCGGGAGGTGCTGAAGACCCGTTCCATGGACGGCGCGATGTCGCGTTCGCTGGTGGTGAAGCCGGGCACCTCTGCGTTGGTGGAGTCGACCAGGAACAGGTCGACACCCTCTTCGCCGAGGCGGGCGAAGGACCGCAGGTCGGTGATCCGGCCGTCGAGGGGCAGCTGGTCCATCTTGAAGTCGCCGGTGTGCAGCAGGGTGCCGGCCTTGGTGCGGACGAAGACCGCCAGGGCGTCGGGGATGGAGTGGTTGACGGCGATGAACTCGCAGTCGAACTCGCCGGCGGTGATCCGCTGGCCTTCGCTGACCACGCGCAGGTCGTGGTTGCGGATGCGGTGTTCCTTCAACTTGTTCTCGACCAGGGCCAACGTCAGCCGCGACCCGTAGACGGGAATGTCGTTGCGGCGGCGCAGCAGGTAGGGCACCGCGCCGATGTGGTCCTCGTGGCCGTGGGTCAGCACCAGGGCCTGCACGTCGTCGAGCCGGTCGCTGATGGCGTCGAGGCCGGGCAGGATCAGGTCGACGCCGGGGTGGTCGTCCTCGGGGAACAACACGCCACAGTCGACCAGCAGCAGTTGGCTGTTGATCTCCAGGCTCGCCATGTTGCGACCGACATCGCCCAGCCCTCCGAGCGGGATCACGCGCAGGGTGTCCTGGGCAAGCTTGCGGGGGATCTTCAAGGTGTTGGCTGGCACCCGCCCAGCCTAGCGGTACCACGGCACCCGGTGGGCGGCGATAGGCTCGCACCCATGAGCCACGATCGTCCGTTGACCCCTGCCCAGAACCCCGCGACCGTGCGGTTGGCGATGCCGGTGGAGGCATTGCAGATCGCCGAGATCCAGCGGCGCGCCTGGGCGAAGGACCCGGTGCAGTCCCGGTTCCTGAAGCGGGTCGACCTGGACGAGATGGCCGAGGCTTGGCACCAGGCGATCACTCGTTCGCCGTTGGCGCACTACCGGGTGCTGGTGGCCACCGAACCGACCGGACGGCCCGAGCCGACCGAGGTGCACGACCGGACGAAGCTGGCCCAGCGGGTGGTCGGGTTCGCCGCGATCGGGCCCAGCGACGACCCGGATGCCGGTGCCCACGACGCCGAGGTGGGTGAGTTCATCATCGACGACCTGGGCAAGGACCTGGGCCATGACGGCCGCCTGCTCAATGCCCTGGTCGACACGATGCGCGCCGACGGCTACCAGCGCGCGGTCTGGTGGGTGCGCAGCACCGACGACGAGCGGCGCCGGTTCCTGGTCGAGTCCGGGTGGGCCGCCGACGGCGCCCACCGTGAGCTGGGCGCCGAGGACGAGGACGTCATGCTGCGTCAGGTGCGGCTGCACACCGACATCTCTGCCGGGTGAGGCTCAGCCGAAGTCGCTGACCTTGACGTCGGTGCCCTTGAGGGTGAGGCTCAGCCCGGCCTGGGTGACGGTCATCTCCTGGTAGGTGATCGACGGCAGCGCCGGCAGCACCAGGCGTTCGTTGACCCGGTCGAGGGCCGCCTGCAGCAGCACTGTCGGGATGGGCACGCGGGCGGCGCGCGCCTGCGGGTCCTCGAGGATGATTCGGCCCGAGCTGGGGTCGATGCGCGGCAGGGCGGTGATCTGGACGCCGATGTCGGCGCCGAGCACGCTGATGGTTCGGTCGACCTGGACGCGGCCGTCGGTGGCGGGGCGCACGTCGACGCCGGACAGCCGGGACAGTTCACTCCAGGCCATCACGACGGTGGCGTCGAGGTTGCCGATCTGGGCGTTGGCCGGGTCAGAGGTGTTGGTGATGTCGTAGGCGGTGCCCTTGACCGACTGCAGGGTGAACTCGAAGTCCTCGGTGGTGATGGTCGACTCGGGGGCATCCACCTCGACGTGGCGCAGCCCGCCGCGGGCCAGCGACCACAACACGATCCGGTCCTCGACGGTGGCGGTGGCGGTGGTCTTCAGCGCATCGGACAGCGCCTGGGAGATCTGGTTGTTGGCGGTGCGGCGGGCGTAGTTCTCGCCGATCACCGCAGCCAGGCCGAGCACCAGCAGCAGCACCAGCAGGCCGCTGAGGATGATCCAGCCCCAGGGCCGTGGCTTGCGCCGGGGGCCCGGACGAGCGGCAGTGCGACCGGCGAGCACGTCGTCGCGGTGCAGGTCAGTCAGGGTCGGTTCGTAGGCCGGTTCCTCTGCCTCTTGCTCGACGAGGGTGGGTTCGTCGGGCAGGTCGTCGAAGTCGAAGGGCCTGGTCGGTGCCTCACCCTCTCTCAGCTTGAGGGTGGGGCCTGGTTCGGTGAACGGGTTCGGTTCCCAGGCCGCGCCGGAGGCCGGCACCTCCAAGGTGGGTTCGGTCCCGGAGTTGGCGATGCGTTCGGCCCGCTGTTCGGGGCGGGTCGTCGGCCGGTCGTCCTGCCAGGGTTCGGGTGAACCGGTCATCGGGGGCTCACCCCACGCCGAGGATGGGCTCGATGCCCAGGGTGAGCCCCGGGCGGTCGGCCACGCCGCGGACGGCGGCCACCACACCCGGCATGAACGAGACCCGGTCGTAGGAGTCGTGACGGATGGTCAGGGTCTCCCCCTCGGTGCCGAGCAGCACCTCCTGGTGGGCGACCAGGCCACGCAGCCGCACCGAGTGCACCCGGATGCCGTCCACCACCGCGCCGCGGGCGCCGTCGACCTCGTGCACGGTGGCATCGGGTGCAGGGCCGAGCCCGGCCTCGGCGCGGGCGGCGGCCATCCGCTGGGCGGTGGTGGTGGCGGTCCCCGAGGGGGCGTCGGCCTTGTTGGGGTGGTGCAGTTCGATGATTTCGGCCGACTCGTAGAAGGCGGCGGCGCGGCGGGCGGCGTCCATCATCAACACGGCCCCGACGGAGAAGTTGGGGGCGATGATCACCCCGACGCCGGGCTGGTCGGCCAGCCACGCTTCGACCTGGCTGAGCCGTTCGGCGGTGAAGCCTGTGGTGCCGACGACCGCGTGGATGCCGTGGCTGATCGCCCATTCCAGGGTGTCCATGACCACGTCGGGGTGGGTGAAGTCGATGATGACGTCGCTGTTCGCGGCGATCTCACGGTCGTCCCCGTCGTCGATGGCGGCGACCAGGTCGAGCCCGTCGGCCTGCTCGACTGCCTGGCAGGATGCGGCGCCCATGCGCCCCTTGGCTCCGAAAACGGCTACGCGGGTCACGTCATCTTCCTCCAGGTCCAGGGCCGCACTTGCATGCCGTGGTCCAGACTACCGGGCGGGCGACCCACTGCGGCCGCCCACAAGCCGCGACGACGGGCCACCGAGGACGAGAGCGCCCGCCGGGACGCTGCTACGTGGTGTCGCGGTCCTGGCGGGCGCTCGGGTGGGGTCACCGGATGGTGTCCCCGAAGGTGTCAGTCAGTGACGGGGGCTCACTCGGCGTCGGCCTCAGCGGGGGCCTCGGCGGAGTCCTCCTCGACCGGCGACAGCGACAGCTTGCCGCGGTCGTCGATGTCGGTGATCTCGACCTGCAGCTTCTGGCCGACCGACAGCACGTCCTCGACGTTCTCGACGCGCTTGCCGCCGTTGAGCTGCTTCAGCTTCGAGATGTGCAGCAGGCCGTCCTTGCCGGGCAGCAACGACACGAAGGCGCCGAAGGTGGTCAGCTTCACCACGGTGCCGAGGTACCGCTCACCCTTCTCGGGCATCGTCGGGTTGGCGATGCCGTTGATGATGGCGCGGGCTGCCTCGGCGGACTCGCCGTTGTCGGCACCGATGTAGATGGTGCCGTCGTCCTCGATGGAGATCTCGGCGCCGGTGTCCTCCTGGATCTGGTTGATCATCTTGCCCTTGGGGCCGATGACCTCACCGATCTTGTCGACGGGGATCTTCACGGTGATGATCCGCGGGGCGTAGGGGCTCATCTCGTCGGGGCGGTCGATGGCCTCGGCCATCACCTCGAGGATGCTGTGGCGGGCGTCGCGGGCCTGCAGCATGGCCTTGGCCAGTTCCTCGGCGGGGATGCCGTCGAGCTTGGTGTCCAGCTGCAGCGCGGTGACGAACTCGGCGGTGCCGGCCACCTTGAAGTCCATGTCACCCAGGGCATCCTCGGCACCCAGGATGTCGGTCAGCGCGACGTAGTGGGTGGTGCCGTCGATGGTCTCGCTCATCAGGCCCATGGCGATGCCGGCGACCGGGGCCTTCAGCGGCACACCGGCGTTGAGCAGCGACAGGGTCGAGGCGCAGACCGAGCCCATCGAGGTCGAGCCGTTCGAGCCCAGGGCCTCGGAGACCTGGCGGATGGCGTAGGGGAACTCCTCGCGGCTGGGCAGCACGGGCACCAGGGCGCGTTCGGCCAGCGCACCGTGACCGATCTCGCGGCGCTTCGGCGAGCCCACGCGACCGGTTTCACCGGTCGAGTACGGCGGGAAGTTGTAGTGGTGCATGTAGCGCTTGTGGTCCTCGGGGGCCAGCGTGTCGAGCTTCTGCTCCAGGCCGAGCATGTTCAGGGTGGACACGCCCAGGATCTGGGTCTCGCCACGCATGAACAGCGCCGAGCCGTGCACACGCGGGATCACGTCGACCTCGGCGGACAGGGTGCGGATGTCGGCGACTCCACGGCCGTCGATGCGCACGCCCTCGGTGAGGGTGCGGTGGCGCACGATCTTCTTGGTCAGGGCCTTGAAGGCGCCCGAGATCTCAGCCACGCGGCCGGCGAACTGGCCGGACAGCTGCTCGGCGACCTGCTTGCGCAGCGCGTGGGTGGCGTCGTCACGCTCCTGCTTGCCGGCGATCTGCATGTCCTTGGACAGCTGGTCGGCGGCCAGGCGCTCGACCTCGGCGTAGACGTCGTCCTGGTAGTCCTTGAAGACCGGGAAGTCGTAGGTCTCCTTGGGCAGCTTCGCCGCCAGCTCGGCCTGGGCGTCGCAGAGGGCCTTGATGAACTTCTTGGACTCCTCGATGCCCTGCCCGACGACCTCTTCGGTGGGGGCCTGCGCGCCGGCGCGGACCTTCTCGAAGGTGGTCTCGGTTGACTCGGCCTCGACCATCATGATGGCGACGTCACCGTCGGCCAGCACGCGGCCGGCCACGACCATGTCGAAGACGGCGTCCTCGATCTGCTCGACGGTCGGGAAGGCAACCCACTGGCCGTCGATGAGGGCGACGCGGACGCCACCGATCGGGCCCGAGAAGGGCAGGCCGGCGAGCTGGGTCGACATCGAAGCGGCGTTGATGGCCACCACGTCGTAGAGCACGTTCGGGTTCAGCGCCATCACGGTGACGACGACCTGGACCTCGTTGCGCAGGCCCTTGACGAAGGACGGGCGCAGCGGGCGGTCGATCAGGCGGCAGGCCAGGATGGCGCCCTCGCTGGGCCGGCCCTCGCGGCGGAAGAAGGAGCCGGGGATGCGGCCCGCGGCGTACATGCGCTCTTCGACGTCGACCGTCAGGGGGAAGAAGTCGATGGAATCGCGCGGGGTCTTTGCGGCCGTGGTGGCCGACAGCAGCATGGTGTCCTCGTCGATGTAGACGGCTGCCGAGCCGTCAGCCTGCTGCGCCAGCAGGCCCGACTCGAACCGGACGACATGCTTGCCGAAGCGGCCATTGTCGATGATGGCCTCAGTGAACTGGACGTCAAGTCCCTCCATGGGGACTCCTCTCGTGATCAGGCCGCCGTTGGACGGCGGCGCCCATGACCACACCTGCTCCCAGCCGGTCTTCGATCGAGGCGCGCGGGGCCGGTGGACCCGAATGCCACTACCGAGGACCAGACCGTTCTTCGCGATCGGTGGTGCACGGTTGGTGAAAATACTCCAACGGTCATTCTAGCCGCCGGGGCCCGGCAAAGGCGAACGCGCCGGGCCCCCGAAGGGAGACCGGCGCGTCGGATGTGCTTCGGTGGCGCTGGGTCAGCGGCGCAAGCCGAGGCGGGCGATCAGCTCACGGTAGTGGTTGATGTCCTCCTGGGCCACGTAGTTGAGCAGGCGGCGGCGCTGGCCGACCATCAACATCAGGCCGCGGCGCGAGTGGTGGTCACCCTTGTGCTGCTTGAGGTGCTCGGTCAGGTGCGAGATGCGCTTGCTGAGCAGGGCAATCTGGACATCCGGGGAGCCGGTGTCGCCGGGGTGGGTCGCGTACTCTTCGATGATCTGCTTCTTGGTTTCAGCATCCATGCCGGATCTCCTCGTTGTTGTTGCGCGGCGCTCCGACCGGTGGTCGGGCTCTGTGGGTCCGCGGGCGTCCTGACGCCGAAGGGCAACTCTACCGCCCCGTTCGACCGTGACGAAATCGGGCGACGGGTAAGAATTCCCACACGGACGCCGGGGCCGCTGCCCGCAATCAACCGGACCTGTGCGCCCACCCCACGCCTGCACCTAGCATGAGGGGTGCAGGCGCGCCCCCGGGGATGCGCCGTGTCAAGACACGACGGAGGTCCTGATGAACACCCCTGAGGCGATCGTTCGCCCCGCCGCCGAGGCGGATCTCGAGACCCTGCGCACCTTCCCGCACGCCGAAGAGGTGGACGTGTACTTCCATGCCGCCGAACTGGACGAGGCAGTGCTGGCGGTCGTGGAGGTCCAGGGGACAGTCGTCGGTTCGGCGGTGCTCGACCTGATCAGTGAGCTTCGTCCCGAGGTCAAGCGGGTGTGGGTGGTCAAGAGTTCGCGGCGCCGCCGGCTCGGGTCGACCCTGACCCGCTGGCTCGAGGACCGGGCCCGTGCCCTGGGCCACGAGGCCACCTTCATGGCCATCGACCCGAACAACGAGAAGATGATCCCGCTGGCGATCGACCTGGGCTATTCGGCCACCGGCGACCACCTGTTCGTCGACCAGCCCGACCAGTTCCAGGTCGATGACCCCTCGACCGCCAGCGAGCACTACGCCATCTTCCGCAAATCATTGACCATGCGCTGATCGGCCGACGCCCTGACCGGCCGACGTCCTCACCTGGGATGCCCTGACCTGCCGATGCACTGACCTGCCGATGCACTGACCTGCAGGGGCTGCCCGGCCTCAGGCAGGCTGCTGCTCCCCCGCCCGGCCGGTGGCCCCGGCCAGGATCCGGCGGGTGTCCTCGACGTCCTTTCCGATCTGCTCGACCAAGGAGTCCAGGCCGTAGAACTTGACGTTGCCGCGCAGCCGCGCCACGAAGTCGACGTGCACTGTCTTGCCGTAGAGGTTCAGGTCGGTGCGGTCGAGCACGTAGGCCTCGACCACCACGTGGGGCACGTCGTCGAAGGTCGGGTTGGTGCCCACCGAGATCGAGGCCGGCATGGCCGTGGTCTCGCCGTCGATGGTCAGCCAGCCGGCGTAGACGCCGTCACCGGGGGCGGCGTGGCCCCGTTCCACCGGCAGGTTCGCGGTGGGGAAGCCCAGGTCGCGGCCACGCTGGTGGCCCATCATCACCACTCCGCTGTAACGGAACGGACGACCCAGGTGCTCGGCGGCCCCCTCGACGTCTCCGTCGGCCAGCGCCTGCCGCACGGCCGAGGAGCAGGTGGTCACCTGCGCCACCTCGGTCAGGTCGACCTCGTGCACCTGGTAGCGGCCCGTGCCCAGCTCCTTCAGGGTGGCCACGGTGCCGGCGGCCTTCCTGCCGAAGGTGAAGTTGGAGCCGACCACGATGACGGCCGGCTGCAGCGGCAGCAGCACCCGGTCGACGAACTCCTGGGGTGACCAGGCCATCACGTCAGCGGTGAAGGGCACCACGCGCACCTCGGAGACACCGGCCTTGGTCAGCAGGTCGATGCGGTCGGGCAGGTCGGTCAGCAGCGGCGGTTCGGTACCGGGCCGGATGACGCTCTTGGGGTGGGGCCAGAAGGTCACCACCACCAGCGGGAGTTCCGGGGCCTGCGCCTGCGCCTCGGCAAGCAGGGTCTGGTGGCCGAGGTGGACACCATCGAAGTTCCCGATGGCGACAACCGTCTTGTGTGGTGACTGCACGATGTTGGATTCTAGGCGTTCTTGCCCGCGGGGGCGAAGACGGTCGTCGGCCTGGCCCAGCCGGCCTCGGTGTCGGGCCCGAGCAGGGCGACCAGGTCACCGTCCGGGCCGATGGCTGCCAGTTCCCCAGCAGCCGGTTCGCCGGCCAGCTCCGCCGCGGCGGAGCGGGTGACCTGGATGCGCTGGCCATAGCCGAGCGCACGGGCGTCCTCGGCACTGATGTCGACGCAGTCGAACACCCGCCGGGCCACCTCACCCATGCCGACCAGCGCGGGCACGTCGTCGCTGTTGAGGTCCGGCGGGGCCGGCGGCAGGTCGAAGCCGCCGATCCGGGTGCGGCGCAGCATCGTGAGGTGCCCACCGGTGCCCAGCACAGCACCCAGGTCACGCGCCAACGCCCGGATGTAGGTACCGGACGAGCAGTCGACGACCACGTCCAGATCGAGCAGGTCACCGACCACGCGGCGTCCGGTGACCTCGAAGCGCGTCACCTCGACGGTGCGGGCGGCTAGTTCGACCTCCTCCCCCGCCCTGACCAGCGCGTAGGCCCGTCGGCCGCCCACCTTGATGGCCGAAACGCTGCTGGGGACCTGCTCAATGCTGCCGCGCAGGCCCACCATGGCGGCCTCGACGGCCTCGTCGGCCAGGCCGGCGGCGGGCACCACGTCGGACAGCTCACCCTCGGCGTCATCGGTGCTGGACGACTGCCCCAGCCGGATGGTGGCCAGGTAGGTCTTGTCCCGCCCGGCCAGGTGCCCGAGCAGCCGGGTGGCGCGGTTGGCGCCCATGATCAGCAGCCCGGTGGCCATCGGGTCGAGCGTGCCGGCGTGCCCGACCTTGCGGGTGCCCAGCAGCCGACGCATCCGGCCCACCACCTGGTGGGAGGTCCAGCCCTGGGGCTTGTCGACCAGCACGATGCCGGACGACGGAGTGCCCGCGGTACCCAAGGGATCAGGCCTCGTCGCTGTCGTCGGCCTCGTCGCTGTCGTCGTCGTCCTCGTCGCGGCGGTAGGGGTCGGCGTCACCGGCGTAGGTGGCACCGGCCGACTGGGCCTGCAGTTCGGCGTCGCGGCGACGGGTCTCAGCGAGCAGTTCCTCCATCGCCTGGGCGGTGTCGGCGGTCGCGTCCAGCACGAACGCCAGCGTCGGGGCGTAGCGCAGGCCGAGCCGCTTGCCGACGGTCGAGCGCAGCAGGCCGGTGGCCGAGGCCAGGGCAGCTTCGGTGCCGGCACGGTCCTGGTCGTCGCCCATCACGGTGTAGAAGACGGTCGCCTCGCGTGAGTCGCCGGTGAGGCGGACGTCGGTGACCGTGATGAAACCGAGCCGCGGGTCCTTGATGCGGCGCTCCAGGGTCTCTGCGACCACGACCTTGATCTGGTCGGCCAGCTTGGCGACGCGGGGGTTGGTGCTCATCATTCCTCCTGTGGTGGGCGGTGTTCCTGGTGCTGCTGCGTATCGGTGCGGCGGTGTGTCGGGTGCGACGTGGTGGTCCGGGGACAGCAGTGGGGCGAAGCTGTCGCCTCGCCCCACCACGGTAACCCTCGATCAGTCGCGCGGCTTCTCGACCATCTCGTAGGTTTCGATCTCGTCGCCGATCTGGATGTCGTTGTAGTTCTCCAGGGTCAGGCCACATTCGTAGCCCTCTCGGACCTCGGTCGCATCGTCCTTCTCGCGGCGCAGCGACGCGATGGTGGTCTCGCGGACCACGACCCCGTCACGGAGCAGTCGAGCCTTGGCGTTGCGACGCATGAGGCCGGAGGTGACCATGCAGCCGGCGATGTTGCCGAACTTCGACGACCGGAAGATTTCGCGGATCTCGGCCATGCCGAGCTGCTTCTCTTCGTAGATCGGCTTGAGCATGCCCTTGAGCGCGGCCTCGATCTCGTCGATCGCCGAGTAGATTACGGTGTGGTAGCGCACATCGACGTTCTCGCGGTCGGCCATCTGGGCGGCGTGCACCGTGGGGCGCACGTTGAAGCCGATGATGACGGCCTTGGACGCGGCTGCCAGCGAGACGTTGGTCTCGGTGATGGCACCCACACCGCGGTCGATGACACGCAGCGACACCTCGTCGCCGACGTCGATCTTCGACAGGGCGTCCTCCAGGGCTTCGACCGAACCAGCGCCGTCGCCCTTGAGGATGAGCAGCAGTTCCTGCGTCTCGCCCTTCTCGAGCTGCTCGAACAGCTGGTCGAGGGTCTTGCGCCGCGAACCGGCCGCCTGGGCGGCGGCCCGCATGCGGGCCTCACGCTTGTCGGCGATCTGGCGAGCCATCCGGTCGTCGTCGACAACCAGGAAGTTGTCGCCGGCACCCGGCACGCTGGTCAGGCCGAGGACCTGCACCGGCATCGCCGGCGGGGCCTCGTCGACCGAGTCACCGCGGTCGTTGATCAGGGCACGCACGCGACCGTAGGCCGAGCCGGCGACGATGGAGTCACCGATCTTCAGCGTGCCGCGCTGGACCAGGGCGGTGGCGACGGGGCCACGTCCCTTGTCCAGGTGCGCCTCGATGGCCACACCTTGGGCTGCCATGCTCGGGTTGGCGCGCAGGTCGAGGGCGGCGTCGGCGGTCAGCACGACGGCCTCCAGCAGGTCGTCGATGCCCTGGCCGGTCAGCGCCGAGACGTTGACGAACATGGTGTCGCCGCCGTACTCCTCGGGCACCAGCCCGAACTCGGTCAGTTGCCCACGGACCTTGTCCGGGTCAGCGGTCGGCTTGTCGATCTTGTTCACCGCCACCACGACCGGCACGTCGGCGGCCTTGGCGTGGTTGAGCGCCTCGATCGTCTGCGGCATCACACCGTCGTCGGCGGCCACCACCAGGATGGCGATGTCGGTCGATTTCGCACCACGGGCACGCATCTGGGTGAAGGCCTCGTGACCGGGGGTGTCGATCAGGGTGATCTTGCGGTCCACTTCGTCGACGGTGGTCTCGACCTGGTAGGCGCCGATGGCCTGGGTGATGCCACCGGCCTCCTTGCCCGCCACATTGGCCGAGCGCAGGAAGTCGAGCAGCTTGGTCTTGCCGTGGTCGACGTGACCCATGACGGTGACCACCGGGGGACGCTGCTCCAGGTCGTCCTCGTCGCCCTCATCGGTGCCGAAATCGAGGTCGAAGCTCTCCAGCAGCTCGCGGTCCTCGTCCTCGGGCGAGACGACCTCGATGGTGTAGTTGAGCTCAGCGCCCAGCACCTGCAGGGTCTCGTCGGCCACCGACTGGGTCGCGGTGACCATTTCGCCCAGGTTGAACAACACCTGCACCAGCGATGCCGGTTCGACGCCGATCTTCTCGGCGAGGTCGGTCAACGAGGCACCGCGGCGAAGCCGAACAGTGGAACCGTCGCCCTGGCGGACGCGCACGCCACCGATCAGCGGCGCCTCCATCTGGTCGAATTCCTGCCTGCGCTGCTTCTTCGACTTGCGGCCCCGGCGTCCACCGGCTCCGCCACGACCGAACGCACCCTGGGTGCCGCCGGTGCGGCCACGGCCGCGACCTCCGCCACCGACGGGGCCGACCGGCCCACCGCCCATGCCGGGCCCACGGTTGGGGCCACCGCCACCGGGACCACCGGGGCCGCCGCGGCGGGGACCACCACGACCACCGGCACCACGAGCAGTGCTGGGCTGCAGGGACTGGGACTGCTGCTTGGGCATCATCGCCGGGTTCGGCCGGGGCATGCCTGACGAACCGCCGGGACGGGGCATCCGCTGGCCGTCGCCACCGGTGCCACCGGGGCGGGGGGCGCCGCCCTCACGCGGGCCGGGACGACCGCCGGCCGGTGCGCCACCCTCGGGGCGCGGACGACGCACCCCCATGCCCTGGGAGGACGCGAACGGGTTGTTGCCCGGGCGCGGGGTGCCCTGGGGGCGCGGACGCGGGGTCGAGCTGGGCAGGCCGCCGCTGGCGCCGGGACGCGGCGCGGGGCGGGCACCACCGGAGGTGGGGCGCTGCTGCTGGCCGGGCCGGGGTGCCTGCTGGCCACCCGGACGAGGGGCCTGCTGCCCGGGTCGGGGCGCCTGGGCACCCGGACGCGGGGCCTGACCACCGGGGCGCGGGGCCTGGGCAGCCGGACGCGGGGCCGGGGCACCCGGCAGCGGGGCGGCCGACGGGCGCGGGGTAGCTCCCGGCCGCGGCGGGGTCGGGTTGTCGGCGGGAGCCGACGGTGCTGCCTCGGTGTTCGCGGTGCCGGCCGCCTCACCCGAGGAGGGTGCGGGCGCGGCAGGGCGCGGGCTCGCGGTGCCGGCGCCGGGCCGGGGGGCGCCGGGACGCGGCGCAGCCGCACCGGGGCGCGGTGCGGTGGGGTTGGAATCCTTGGTGCCGCCACCACCCTTGGCGTCGCGTTCGACGGCATCCTTCAGGCGCCGGACGACGGGTGCTTCCACGGTGGAGGAAGCCGAGCGGACGAATTCGCCCATTCCCTTCAGCTTCTCCAGGACATCTTTGCTTTCGAGTCCGAGCTCCTTCGCGAGCTCGTAGACACGGACCTTGGCCACTACTCTCCTTCAGGTCCGGTCTCTCTTGGGTCACCGAACCAGGTTGTTGTTGTTCTTGCTCATTGCGGGGTACTCATCGAGTGGTCATGAGCGTCAGCCCACCTTCTGGTTCACACCGATACCGGTGTTGTCGGAACGCGCAGGCACGACGGGTGCAGGCGCAGCGGCCAGTTTAGCGCCCCGTGGCCCCATCCGGCCAATGGGAAGCGAGCAGCGGGGTGACATCGACGCTGCGGCGCAGGCTGCGGGCGAACCCGCCGCGCCTGGCTGCCTGCTGCAGGCAGTCGGCGCTGGGGTGCAGCCAGACCCCGCGCCCCGGCAGCGTCCGGTCAGGGTCGTGGGTGAGGACCGAATCGACCAGGACGAACCGGGTGAGTTCGTCCTGGTCGGTGGTGTGGCGACAACCCACGCAGGTGCGTTGGGGTGCGGCCACCGGCTAGGCCCCCGGTGCGGGTGCCGAGGAGGGGCCGGTGGGCTCGGTGTCGGGCCGGATGTCGATGCGCCAACCGGTCAGTCGGGCGGCCAGTCGGGCGTTCTGTCCCTCGCGCCCGATCGCCAGGGACAACTGGTAGTCGGGCACGACCACCCGTGCGGCCCGGGCAGCCCGGTCGACCACGGTGACGCTGGAGACCTTGGCCGGTGACAGCGCCTGGGCGACGAACTCGGCCGGGTCCTCGGACCAATCGATGATGTCGATCTTCTCTTCGTTCAACTCGTGCATCACTGCCCGCACCCGCTGTCCCATCGGGCCGATGCAGGCACCCTTGGCCGAGACGTCGGGCCGCTTGGACAGCACGGCGATCTTGGTACGGTGCCCGGCCTCGCGAGCGATCTCCATGATCTCGACGATGCCCTGTTCGATCTCGGGCACCTCGAGCGCGAACAGCTTCTTCACCAGCCCGGGGTGGGTGCGCGAGACGGTGACCTGGGGGCCCTTGAGTTCCTTGCGGACGGCCACCACATAGACGCGCAGGCGACGGCCATGGCTGTAGTCCTCACCGGGCACCTGTTCAGCGGCGGGCATGATGGCCTCGATCTCACCCAGGTCGACCCGCACGACGCGGGGGTCGCGGTCCTGCTGGATGACGCCGGTGAGGATGTCGCCCTCGGAGGCCATGAAGCGGCCGTACTTCTGGTCGTCCTCGGCCTCGCGCAGCCGTTGGAAGATCACCTGGCGTGCGGTCGAGGCGGCGACCCGCCCGAAGTCGGCCGGCGTGTCGTCGTACCAGCCGACCACTTCTCCGTCCTCGTCCCGGTCGGGGGCCAGCACGCTGACCTTGCCGGTCTTGCGGTTGAGTTCGACGCGGGCACCGGCCACGTGGTGGTCGGTCTTCTCGTAGGCGTTGAGCATGGCGTCCTCGATCGCCTTGACCAGGTAGTCCAGCGGGATTTCCTTGTCCCGCTCGATGGCGCGCAGCGCACTCAGGTCGATGTCCATCTCAGTCCTCCTGCTCTTCGGTCTCAGACGAGTCGTCCCCGTCGGCGCCCGGTTCGTCGTCCAGCTCGGGGTCGAAGGGACGGTTCAGTTCGACCTGGATGACTGCCTTGGTGATCTGGTCATAGCTGAGCCCCCGGGTCTCCGGCTGGGGGTGCTTGACCTGCTTGGTGCGTTCGGGGGTGAACTCGACCTGCACGCCGGTCTCGTCGGCCGACAGCAGGCGGGCGGTCAGCGACTCACCACCGACCAGCGCAAGCTTGACCAGCCGGCCACGGTTGCGGCGGTAGTGCTTCGGCTCGGTCAGCGGGGTGCTGGTGCCCCGGCTGGACACCTCGAGGGTGTAGGGGTTGTTGCCGACGGCCGTGGAATCATCGAGCGCGTCGGAGATCATCCGGGTGGCGGCGGCGATGTCGTCCAGCAGCGGGCCGCGTCCCTTGGGGCCCTCGCCGTCGACGGTGATCCTCAGGACCGAGCGGCGTCCGGCCGGGATGACCACCAGGTTGTCCAGTTCCAGCCCGGAGGACTCCAGCAGCGGTTGCAACAGCTCCCGCAGGGCGTCTTCGTTCATCACAGTCGGTCCCTTCGATTCGTTTGTGTGTCTGGTTGTTCTGCAATTGTGATTGACCATGATAGCCCGGCACCCGCGTCGGCGGCCCCACTCGCGCGGGCCCGTTCGAGCGCCCCGCCCGGCGGGTCGGGCCCGAGCGACCGGGCTCCATTAGGCTCCTTGCCATGTCGTCCACGCACCAGTTGTCCCCACCCCCTGCGCCGGCGGGTGGGTGGTCGCGTCGAGGCACCCTGGGGCTGCTGTTGGCCGCCCCGGTGGCCGCGTTGGCCGGGTGCGCCTCGCTGACCGACCCCGTGGTCCGTGGCACCAACTCCCTGGAACCGCCGCCGGTGCCCTCCCCCGAGCCGGAGTTCGTGGCGGCCGCGGACGAGGTCGAGGGCCTGCGGGCCCTGGTGAGCGGCCTGGGCGCCGCGGCGCCGGCAGCCTGGGTCGAGGCGGTCTCGGCGATGCTGGCGGCCCATGTGGCGGTACTGACCTCCCGCGACCCCCTCGGCGGCCTGGCCACCCCGCAGCCGTGGTTCAGCCCCAGCGCGAGCGCGCCGCCGGCCGCTCCCGGCATTGGGCTTGAGCAGTGGACGAGCGCAGCTGCCGACCTGGCCGGCGCGCATTCGGCCCGCGCCACCGGCGCCGCCTCGCCCGACCTGGCGATGCTGTGGGCCTCGCTGGCCGCAGCGACCACCCTGCACGCGAGTCCCGGCCCGGTGCCGGTGGCCGGGCCGCTGCCCGGCCCGGTCGAGGTGGACGAGGAGGCCGCCTGCCGCAATGTGCTGCTGGCCCACCTGCATGCGCTGGCGCAACTGCTGGAGGTCGGGGTCGGCATCACCGACGGTGAGGTGCGCACCGCCTACCAGAACCGGCTGGCGCAGGTGCGTGGGCTGGTGGTCGAGCAACAGGCCCTGATCAGGGCACTCGGCGCCGACCCCGTCGGGCCGCTGCCCGGCTATGACCTGCCCGGGGCGACCTCCACGGCCGACCAGGTCGCCGCCACCTGGACGCTGGTCGAACAGCAGGTGTTCGCCGCACACGCCCCGGTGGCGGCCGCCAGCCCATCCGCCGGCCGGGCGGCAGCCATCACCGCGATGGAGGCTCAGGGCCGGGCCGTGCAGGGCCGCGGGGGGTCGATCAGCTTCTTCCCCGGCTGGGTGTGATCACCACAACATGCTGATCGTGTCCCAGCCGAGCCGCACGACCAGGATGGAGACCACGACCAGGAAGACCTTGCGGACGAAGCTGTTGCCGAGCCGAACCGCCATCTGCGCACCCAGGAAGCCACCGGTCAGGTTCGCCACCGCCATGGTCAGGCCGATGCCCCAGGAGATGTGGTGGCGCAGCACGGCGATGGCAGCGATGTTGGTGGTCAGGTTGGCCAGCTTCGCCATCGCCGAGGCCTGCAGGAAGCCGTAGCCGAGCAGCGCGACCATGCCGATCACGAAGAAGCTGCCGGTGCCCGGGCCGAGGAACCCGTCGTAGACGCCGACGACCAGGCCGATGGCCACCAGCACCGCGACCATCTTCAGCCCGCGGTGGCGGGGTGCATGTTCCAGGCCCATGTTCTTCTTGCGCACGGTGTAGATGCCCACCGCGACCAGGGCCACCAACACGATCGGGGTGAACGCCTCCCGCGGGATGAGCGTGACCAGCCCGGCCCCGAGGGTGGAGCCGAGATAGGCCGCAGCGACCAGCGGCAACGCCAGGGCCCAGTTCACCTTGACCTTGCGCAGGTAGATCCCGGTGGCCATGGCGGTGCCGGCGACCGCGGAGATCTTGTTCGTCCCGCTGATGGTGGGCACCGAGACGTCGGGCAGGCCGATCAGCAGGGAGGGCAGTTGGATCAGCCCTCCCCCGCCGACCACGGCGTCGACCCAGCCGGCCACCAGGGCAGCCAGCACCAGGAAGCCGACCACGTACCAGGCCAGGTCCACCCTCAGCGACCAATCTCGGAGAGCACCTCGTCCACCGCGTCGGCCAGGGCCACGGCCCGGGCCTGCCCGGAGGCGCGGTCCTTGATCTCGACGTTGCCCTCGGCGAGTCCTCGTCCGACGACCACGCTGGTGGGCACGCCGATCAGCTCGGCGTCGGCGAACTTGACCCCGGGCGAGGCCTTGCGGTCGTCCAGCAGCACCGCGACACCCCGGGCGTCGAGGTCGAGGGCGAGGCGCTCGGCGGCCTGGGCGATCTCGTCACCCTTGCCGGTCGCCAGCACCACGACGTCGAAGGGGGCGACCGCGCGGGGCCAGACCAGGCCGGCCTCGTCTGCGGTGCCCTCGGCGATCGCGGCGACGGCGCGGGAGACACCAATGCCGTAGGAGCCCATGGTGACGGTGACCAGCTTGCCGTTCTGGTCGAGCACCTGCAGCCCCAGCGCCTCGGCGTACTTGCGGCCGAGCTGGAAGATGTGTCCCATCTCGATGCCGCGGGCCAGGCTCATCGGCCCCGAACCATCGGGCGCGGGGTCGCCCTCGCGCACCTCGGCGACGTCGATGGTGCCGTCGGCGGTGAAGTCGCGGCCGGCGACCAGCCCGTAGACGTGCTTGCCGGCCTGGTTGGCGCCGGTGACCCAGCTGGTGCCCTCACCCACGCGCGGGTCGAGCAGGTAGCGCACCTTGCTGGTGCCCTGCTCGCCGAGCACGGCAGCGCCGTCGAGGACCGGGCCGATGTAGCCCTTCACCAGGCCGGGGTTGGCGGCGAAGTCCTCATCGGTGAACGGCTGGGCCTCGGCAGGGGCCACGGCCACCTCGAGGCGCTTGGGGTCGACCTCGCGGTCACCGGGCAGGCCGACGGCCAGGGCTTCGCTGATGCCGTCGGGGTGGCGCAGCATGAACAGCACGTTCTTCAGGGTGTCGGCGGCGCCCCATTCCCGGTCGGTGCGGGGGAACTGCTGGTTGCTGAGCGCCACCAGCGCCTCGATGGTGCTGCTGTCGGGGGTGTCCTCGACGTGGGCGGCGGGCAGCCCGTCGACGGGCAGCGGGTCGGGCACCGGGGTGCGGACGGCCTCGACGTTGGCGGCGTAGCCACCCGGTGAGCGGACGAAGGTGTCCTCACCGTTCTCGGCGACCACCAGGAACTCCTCCGAGGCCGAGCCGCCCATCGCACCGGCATCGGCCTGGACGATGGCGTAGTCGAACCCGAGCCGGTCGAAGATGCGGATGTAGGCCTCGCGGTGGGCCAGGTAGCTGGCCTCGAGCCCGGCGTCGTCCACGTCGAAGGAGTAGGAGTCCTTCATGATGAACTCGCGGCCACGCAGCAGCCCCGCGCGGGGACGGGCCTCGTCGCGGTACTTGGTCTGGATCTGGAACAGGCTGACCGGCAGGTCCTTGTAGGAGCGGTAGAGGTCCTTGACCAGCAGGGTGAACATTTCCTCGTGGGTGGGGCCGAGCAGCATGTCGTTGCCGCGCCGGTCCTGCAGGGTGAACACGTCGTCGCCGTACTCGGTCCACCGGTTGGTGAGCTCGTAGGGTTCCCGCGGCAGCAGGGCGGGGAAGGCGACCTCCTGGGCACCCATGGCCACCATCTCCTCGCGGACGATCTCGGAGACCTTGTGCAGCACAGCCAGGCCGAGCGGCAGCCAGGAGTAGATGCCGGGGGCGGCGCGGCGAATGTAGCCGGCGCGCACCAGCCAACGGTGGCTGGGCACCTCGGCGTCGGCCGGGTCCTCGCGCAGGGTGCGCACGAACAGCGATGACATTCGCGTGATCACGGGTGGTGGCCTTTCGGTGGGTCAAAGGTGTGTCCGGGTGTCTGCGCGCGGCAGACACACCTCAGGCATGCTATCCCCCCAGACCCGGCTGCCCTGCCGCATCAGTCCAAGCAGAACTCGTTGCCCTCGGGGTCGAGCATCACGATGAACCCCTGGTCCATGCCCTGCAGGTCGTCGCCATCGGCCGGCCAGTGGTCACGACGACTGGCCCCCAACCCCAGCAGCCGGGCGCATTCGGCCTCGAGGGCAGCCATGCGGGCGTCCTCCTTGAGGCCGGGAGCGGCACGCACGTCGAGGTGCAGCCGGTTCTTCACAGTCTTGGACTCGGGCACCCGCTGGAAGAACAGCCGCGGCCCGCGACCGGAGGGGTCACTGCACGCGCTGCGGGCGTTCCACAGGTGCTCGGGAACGCCCTGCGTACGGAGGAAGTCGGGCCAGGACTCGAAACCCGGCGGCGGCGGGTCAACCACGTAGCCAAGCACTTCACACCAGAAGCGGGCGAGCCGGTCGGGATCGGCGCAGTCGAAGGTGACCTGGACCTGCCTCATGTCAGCCATGTGATCAGTACAGCACCGCAGTCCCGTGCATCACCGGCCAACAACCTCGGATCACGCCGACCGCAGCCGAATCGCTCGAAGGAAACCCGCCACTGCCTCGCTGAGCTTCGAGCGGCCCTGCACGGTGAGTTCATCGACCCGACCCGGAGGTCTAGTACAGGACGGTGGCGAACTCCCCCACCGTCTCGAAGCCGACGGTGTGGTACAGCCGCCGGGCGCGGGTGTTGAAGTCGTTGACGTAGAGCGACTGCACCGGGTAGCGGGGCTGGGCAAGTCGCACCACCTGCGCCATCGCGGGCACCGAGACCCGCTGCCCGCGCAGTTCGGGGGCGAGCCAGACGCCCTGGATCTGGCACAGGGGTCCGAAGACCGCACCGATGTCGGCCTTGAACAGCACCTTGCCGTTCTCGATGATGCCGAAGGCCCGCCCCTGGGAGACCAGTTCCTGCATGTAGCGCCGGTAGGAGCCGCTGGACTCCATCGGTGAGACACCGACTTCCTCGGTGTACATGGCCACGGCCGCGGTGAAGTAGGCCCGGAAGTCGTCCATGGTGACCACCCGGACCCTCGGGTCACCCTCGACCAGCGGGTCACCCGAGATAGCCATCAGTGGCTGGCGGGCGCGGACCTCGCGGACCCGCGACCAGCTGCTGCCACGCCGGCTGAGCTCCTCCCACAGCATCCGCACCTGGGCGGCGTTGCCCATGATCGAGGACGCCTGGCGCAGCGGGCCGATGCGTTGGGCGAAGAGGGCCACATTGTCCTGGTCGACGTTGACGGGCACGACGTTCGAGCCGGCGTGCACCAGGGCACGCAGTTGCCCGTCACCTTCGAGGCCGTAGACCTCGCAGCCGAGGTGCAGGCGTTCCAGTCCGTGGGTGGCCACGCGGGCCAGGACGAAGAGGTTTTCGATGGGGTTGGCATTGAGCAGGGTCATCGCCTGCTCGAGGTCGGACCTGCCGAGCACCCGCACCCGGGCGCGCATCGTCAGCCGACCGTCACGTCCGGAGAGCCCACCTCGGGCATGTCGGCGGCCAGCCGGTTCGCCTCGGCGATCAGGGTGGCCACGATCTCTGATTCGGGCACGGTCTTGATCACCTCACCCTTGACGAAGATCTGGCCCTTGCCGTTGCCGCTGGCCACCCCGAGGTCGGCCTCACGGGCCTCACCGGGGCCGTTCACGACGCAGCCCATCACGGCGACCCGCAGCGGCACGGTCATGCCTTCCAGGCCCTTGGTGACTTCCTCGGCCAGGGTGTAGACGTCGACCTGGGCCCGCCCGCAGCTGGGGCAGGAGACGATCTCGAGGTGGCGCTGGCGCAGGTTCAGCGATTCGAGGATCTTCAGGCCCACCTTGACCTCTTCGGCCGGCGGGGCAGACAGCGAGACCCGGATCGTGTCACCGATGCCCTGGCTGAGCAGCGCCCCGAAGGCGACCGAGCTCTTGATGGTGCCCTGGAAGGCGGGGCCGGCCTCGGTGACGCCCAGGTGCAGCGGGTAGTCGCACTTGCTGGCCAGTTCTTCATAGGCCTGCACCATCACGACCGGGTCGTGGTGCTTGACCGAGATCTTGAAGTCGCCGAAGCCGACGTCCTCGAACAGGCTTGCCTCCCACAGCGCGGACTCGACCAGCGCCGCGGGGGTGGGTGCGCCGTACTTCTCCAGCAGTCGCTTGTCGAGGGAGCCGGCGTTGACGCCGATGCGGATGGAGACCCCGGCGTCGGTGGCCGCCTTGGCGATGTCGGCGATCTTGTCGTCGAACTGCTTGATGTTGCCGGGGTTGACCCGGACGGCGGCGCAGCCGGCGTCGATCGCGGCGAAGACGTAGCGCGGCTGGAAGTGGATGTCGGCGATCACCGGGATCTGCGACTTCATCGCGATGATGGGCAGCGCGTCGGCGTCGTCCTGACTGGGCACGGCCACCCGGACGATGTCGCAGCCGGTCGCGGTCAGTTCGGCGATCTGCTGCAGGGTGGCGTTGATGTCGGTGGTCTTGGTGGTCGTCATCGACTGCACCGAGACCGGTGCGTCGCCGCCGACCAGAACCTTGCCAACCTTGATCTGGCGGGTCCTGCGGCGAGGGGCCAGTACCGGAGCCGGACGCGCGGGCATGCCGAGATCAATGCTCATGCGCCCCAGCCTACCCCCACGACGACAGCAGCCCCACCACCCGGAGGTGATGGGGCCGCCGTGTTTCGCACAGGTCAGGCGAACAGCTTGTCGGTCTCGAAACCGCTCGCCAGCTGGCGAGCACCGGACCATCCGCCGGCACCGTTGTTGGTGTAGCCGAACATGACCCCGTCGTTGCGCACACCGACCAGGTCGAAGCGGCCGTCACGGTTCAGGTCACCGGGCGAGAAGGCGGCCTTGAAGTTGCTCCAGCCGCGGCCCACCTGGCGGGCGTAACCGATCTTGCCGTCACGCTGGCCCAGGTACAGCCACAGCGTGCCGTCCGAGGCACGGATGCCCATCAGGTCGCTGAGGCCGTCGCCGTTGAAGTCGCCGACCGAGAACAGCGAGGACATGCCCTGCCAGTTCTGGCCGATGACGGTGGCACCGGTCAGGCCGGTGGCGCTCATGGTGTAGCGGTACAGGCGGTTGTCGGCCTGGCTGCGGGCCACCACGTAGCGGTTGGCCGAGCCGTCCAGCGAACCGACGTAGGTGACGATGTCCATGTTCTGCCAGTTGCGACCCACCTGGCGCCACGGCGCCAGACCACCGGACTCGTCCGAGGTGTAGATCCACAGGTTGTTGTCGGCAGCACGCACCAGCACGTCGGAACGGCGGTCCCCGTTCCAGTCACCGATCTGGCTGACGGTCACCACGTTGGCCAGGACGGTGCCCCGGGTGCCGAGCAGGGTGGCCTGGGTGGCCGAGCCCTTCCACAGCTCCAGGTGGCCGTTGCTGGTCACCACGTAGATGTCGGCCACACCGTCACCGTCGTGGTCACCGAAGGCATTCGAGGCCGGGTAGGTCGGCCGCGGGGTGTTGTCGACCACGGTCAGGGTGACCGCGGTGGTCTCCACCGAGCCGGTGCTGTTGGTGAACACCGCGCGGTAGCGGGTGCCGTCCTGGGCCAGGGTCACACCGGTGAGGGTGAGGGTGGTCGAGGTCTCCCCCGCCAGGTCGGTCCAGGTGGTGCCGTCGGTCGAGCTCTGCCACTGCACGGTCGGCGCGGGCTCACCCGAGGCCGCAGCGGTGAAGCTGACGTCGTCGCCGATCTCGGCCTGGGCGGCCTGCGGCTGGGTGGTCACCGACGGCGCCTCGGTGGCCTCGGCGGCGTTGATGCCCACCACGACCGGGTCGTGGTCGGAGGAGGCGAACTCGTTGTCGGCGTGGAAATCGGTGATGTTGTAGTTGCGGCGCGAGTACTGCAGCGCGATCGCCTCGTCACCGTTGATCTCCCACACCTTGGCATCGCTGATCAGTGCCTGGGCGGCAGCGTTGGCGACGATGTGGTCGAGCGAGCCGAGGCGGCCGCTGAACTGGTAGGTCGCCTGCCACTCGGTCAGGACGTTGGCGTAGCCGGCGTCGTAGAGGATCTGCATCGGCTCTTCCATGGTGTAGGCGTTGAAGTCGCCGGTCAGGAAGACTGCCTCGTCACCGAAGACGGTGTCGGCCCAGTTCGCCAGTGCGGTGGCCTGCTCCTTGCGGGAGGCATTGCTGAGGCCCTGGCCGGTGCCGTCATCGGGGCCGGAACCCTTCGACTTGAAGTGGTTGGCGATGACCACGAACTCGACGTCGGTGCCGGTGACCTGGAACTTCTGGGCCAGCGGCTGGCGGGCGTTCGCGAAGGCCGGGTCGGTCAGGATCTGCGACCCGTCCACGGGGGTGACGGCGTCAGCGCGGTAGATGAAGGCCAACCGGATGTTGTCCTCGTTCGGCGGCACCTGGCCGGGGTTGGTGGGCACGAACGCCCAGTTCTTGGTGGGGTCATCGGCGTTCAGGGCGTCGACGAGCTTCGAGAGGGTGTAGTCGCGGTGCTGGCCGAAGTTGGCCGAGTTCTCGATCTCCATCAGCCCGACGACCTCGGCGTCCATCCCGTTGATGGCAGCCACGATCTTGGCCTGCTGGTCCTCGAAGGCCGACTGGGTGAACGCGCCGCGCACCTGGCAGTTGTTCGCGGCCACGGGGTTGCCCTCGCGGTCACGGTAGGGCTGGCAGCCGGCCTCGTCCTGGCCGAGCGAGGTGAAGTAGTTCAGCACGTTGAAGTTGGCGATCTGGATGTCACCACCGACATCGGGCACCGTGGTCGGACGATCGTTCTCGCTGGTCAGGAAGTCAACACTGGCGCCGACGACCTGCCCGGTGGGCTGGAAGTTCCACTGGAAGCGGTAGTCCAGGATGACCGGCTTGGTGAAGCTGAGCTGCGAGTTGGTGCGCATCGGCGTGGCCTGCGACAGGTACGGCAGCGGGGTCTCTTTGGCCGTGTTGTTGGTCAGGTAGTTCCACGACGAACCGTCGTCGAGGGTGATCCACTTGGTCAGCTGGGCGTTCTCGTAGGCGACGGCCTGCTGGTAGGGCACCACGTCGGTGGCCTGGTAAAGCGGCTCGTCACCGAAGGCAAGGCCCAGCTGGCCGAACTGGTTCAGCTGGTAGTTGTTGGTGATGGTGTAGTTGCCCTTCGGCAGCACCAGCATGCCCTCGTAGACCTCCTTGGCCGCGTCGGTCGCGGGCAGGGTGTCGAGCTCGGTGGGCACCACCGGGGCGCAGCCGGTGGCGGTGGTGATCACCGGGGTGCCGCTGAGCTGGGTGAGGCCGCTGAACTCGCCGGCGGTGCCGGTGACATTGACGCAGTCACCGATGGTCACGCTCGGCGCGGTCTGGGTGAAGACGAAGATGCCGTCGGAGGCGTCACCGGCCGACTTGGCCTGGCCACCGCTGCCGGGGGTCTGGATGTAGAAGCCGTTGAACCCACCGGTCGGGTAGGTGGCGGTGACCACACCCACGGTGGTGATCCGCTGGCCGTTCAGCGGGGTGCTGGCACCGGTGCCCTGGATCTGCGCGATCGGGGTGATGTCACCGGGCTCGGTGGGCGGGTCGGTCGGCGTGGTGCCGCCGGAGTTCTGCGGAGTCGCCGAACCGATGGTGAAGTCGAGATTGTTGTTGTCGGTGTCGACGAAGTTGGTCCGCGACGCCGAGGTCGCGTTGGCGGTGGTAGCGGTGGGGCTGGTCTCGTAGCGGGAGGCCGAGGGCCCGTATCCGACCAGGTCGACCTCACCGGCGGCATTGCGCAGCTGCACCGCGCCGTTGTTGGCCGCCATGTTCAGTGAGCAGGTGTGGTCGGGGCTGGGCAGCGGGGTCGACCCGCCGGCGCCGGCGCCCTGCTGGACGAGGAAGTAGGAGTTCGCGGGAACGGTCTTGCCGTCCAGGTTGCACACGCCACCCGAGTTGCCGTTGGAGGCGAAGTACTCCAGCTGGTAACCATTGAGGTTGACCGGGGTGTTGGAGGGGTTGTACAGCTCGATGAAGTCGTGGGTGTAGGTGGCGCCGGAGTTGCCGCCCCCACCGTAGACCTCGTTGATGATCAGCTGGCCGTCGGCCGCGGCGGCGGTCGTCGACGTGGTGGCCATGATGCCTGTGGCGGCGAGGGCGCCCGCAACTGCGGTGGCGGCCACGACTCTCAGGCGGCTCAAGGTGACTGGCATGGTCGTCCTTCTGGGGTTCGAAATGGATGCGGGCACGCCGACAGGCGCCGCCCGGCACCCTGAGGCTAGGGCCTGGTGGAGGGGACAATGCGGGTCGTCATCGACCATTCACCAAGACTTCGCCGAGGGTTCCATGGATTATGGACGACCCCGACCCACGATGTGACGAACGGGTGAAGAATCTCTCAGGACGTTCTCACGGTCGTCGCCGTCGCCTCACGGGTGCACCGCTCCCCGGCCTCAGAACAGTTCCATGGGGCTGACGATGTCGGCGATGATCAACACGGCACCGGCCAGCACGAGGAACCCACCGACCAGGTAGGCGACCGGGAGCATCTTGGCGGTGTCGACGTGGCCCGGGTCCTCGCGTCCGCGCACCTTCGCCCACCACCGGCGCAACCCTTCCCACAGGGCCCCGGCGATGTGGCCGCCGTCCAGTGGCATCAGCGGCACCAGGTTCAGCAGTGCCACGAACAGGTTGACCGACCCGAGCATCATGAACCAGCTCGCGACCCGGTCGTTGACGGGGATCGATTCCTCGACGGTGATCTCACCGGCCGTGCGGCTGGCGCCGACGATTGACATCGGTCCGTTGATGTCACGCGGTTGCCCCGTCACCAGGTCGGCGGCCACGTTCCACACCTTGACCGGGAAGTTCACCAGCCCGACCACCGACTGCTTGGTCATCAGCCACATGTCCTGGCCGGTGCCGATCGGCCCGGTGGTCTGCAGTTCGTAGGTGGGCCCGACCCCGAGGAAACCGACCTCGACGGTGCGCGAGGGGTTCAGCTTGTCACTGAGCCCGGTGATCATGGTGGGCACGGTCGGCAGGGTGACGGTCTCCCCGTCCCGGACGACCACCACGGTGGCCGGCCGGTCACGGTTGTCGCGGATCAGTTCGGAGAACTCGTCCCAGGTCTTCGGGGCGACGCCGTTGAGCGAGACGATCCGGTCGCCGGGTTCCATGCCCATCTGCGCGGCCGGGGCGACCGGGTCGTCCGGCTGGCAGGTGCGGTCGGCGCGGGTGACCGGGACGACGCACTCGCTGACGGTGGCCACCTCGAGCTGGGCGCGGTACTGGCCGTGCACGGCGTTGACGCTGCCGATGATCAGGAAGGCGAGCAGCAGGTTCATGAACGGCCCACCGAACATGATGACCAGCTTCTGCCAGGTCTTCTTCTGGTGGAACAGCCGGCCGTCGTCGGCGGGGGTGATGTCGTAGTACTCCGCCTCACGGGCGTAGTCGGCCAGCCGGGTGATCGGCCCGGGCCTGGTCTGGTGTTGCTTCCCGGGTGGGTACATGCCGACGAGCTTGACGTAGCCGCCGAGCGGGATGGCCTTGACGCCGTACTCGGTCTCACCGCGGCGTCGCGACCACAGGGTCTTGCCGAACCCGACGAAGTACTGGGTCACCTTCACGCCGAACAGCTTCGCGGGCACCATGTGGCCGACCTCGTGCAAGGCGATCGAGGCCATGATCAGGGCGAAGAAGCCGATCGCCGAGACGACGATGATCAGTACGGTCATGCGTTGGCCCCCCGGGCGATCCGCTCACCTGCCCTGGTGCGGGCCCACGCGTCGGCGGCCAGGACGCCCTCGACGCTGAGTTGGTCGTCGCTCAGGTGGCCGTCACCCATGCCGTTGACGTGGTCGGCGACCACCTCGGCGACGGTGTCGACGATGCCCAGGAAGCTGAGCCGGCCCTCGCAGAACGCATCGACGCATTCCTCGTTGGCGGCGTTGAACACCGCCGGGGCGCTGCCGCCGAGCTTGCCGCAGTGGCGGGCGAGGTCGACGGCCGGGAAGGCCTCGTTGTCGAGGGGTTCGAAGGTCCAGGTCGCGGCCTGGGTCCAGTCATTCGGACGAGCGGCCTCGGCCATCCGGTCGGGCCAGGTCAGCCCGAGGCCGATGGGCAGGCGCATGTCGGGCGGGGACACCTGGGCAATGGTCGAACCGTCGTGGAACTCCACCATCGAGTGGACGATCGACTGTGGGTGGACGACGGCGACCACGTCGTCCAGTGGCACGTCGTAGAGCAGGCCGGCCTCGAGCAGTTCGAGCCCCTTGTTGACCAGGGTCGAGGAGTTGATGGTGATCACGCGTCCCATCGCCCAGGTCGGGTGCGCCATGGCCTGCTCGGGGGTGACCTCGGTGAGCTCGTCGCGGCGGCGTCCCCGGAACGGCCCACCGGAGGCGGTCAGGATCAGCCGGCGCACCTCGTCCTTGCGGCCGGCGCGCAGGGCCTGGGCGAAGGCGGAGTGCTCGGAGTCGACGGCGACGATCTGGTCGGGTGCTGCCGCACCGGTGACCAGTCGTCCGCCGATGACCAGGGATTCCTTGTTGGCGAGCGCCAGGGTGGTGCCGGCGGCCAGGGTGGCCAGGGTCGGCAGCAGGCCGGCAGAGCCGGTGATGCCGTTGAGGACGACGTCAGCGGGCATCGCGGCCAGTTCGGTCGAGGCGTCGGGGCCGGCGATGATGCGCGGCAGCACCACGTCACCCTTGTTCCAACCGCGCTTGCTGGCCTCGGCGTAGAGGGCGAGCTGCAGGTCCTGGACGACCGTCGGCCGGGCCAGGGCCACCACCTCGGGGGCGAGTTCGAGCACCTGGGCGGCCAGGGTCGGGATGTCGGAGCCACCGGCGGACAGCCCGGTGACCCGGAACTGGTCACGCCTGGTTGAGATGACGTCGACGGCCTGGGTGCCGATGCTGCCGGTGCTGCCGAGGATGATGACGTTGCGCTGATCTGCCACCCCCCAAGTGTGGCACGTCATCGTGGCCCGGCCCTGGTCGCCGCTGGCCGGCACGGGCTGAACGTGCACTCCTTGCACGGGTGCAAGGAATGCAGGTCACACCCCTGGCAGCAGCCTGCAGACCCTGCACCGGCGCAAGGAATGCAGGTTGGCGGGCTTGCGTCCGGCCCCTGCTGGGGCGCCGCTCCCCTAGGCTCGGGACGTGCACCTCGAAATCGACACCCTGGACGCCTTCGATGCGTGGGCGGCCGACCAGTCCAACGCCCCGCGTGACTGCCTGCGTCCGGGAGCCCAGTCAGGGGTCGCCGTCCAGGCCCTGGACCTGACCGGGCGCAGCACGGCCCTGCGGCGCGCCGACGTCCGAGGGGTGATCTTCCTGGGCTGCGAGCTCACCGAGCCCGACACCGACAGCCTGCTCGCCCGTGGCGCCCTCGTCTTCCCGCAGTTGCCCGACCTGCCGTTCGACACCTACCGCAACGGCATGCACACCAGCGAGGAGCTCTACGCCGGTCTCGATCGCGGCTACCCCGAGACCCCGGACGCACGGGTCTATGCCTGGTTCCAGTCGCCGGCGGCGACCTCGCTGGCCGGACGACTGGCCCAGTCGCTGCACGACCACGGCGTCAGTGATGCGCTGGACGACCTGCTGGCCGAGGTGGCTCCGGAACGTTGCGTCGGGATCATGGGTGGGCACGCCGCCGAGCGGGGTGGCGCGACCTACCGGGACGCGACCCGGCTGGGCGCCCTGCTGGCCGAGCGTGGCCGGGTGGTGCTGACCGGCGGTGGGCCCGGCGCGATGGAGGCGGCGAACCTGGGCGCCAGGTTGACCGTGCCCGGTGGCCCGGTGGACGAGGTCGTCCTCGACGAAGCCGTTGACCTGTTGGCCGAGGTGCCCGGGTTCACCCCGCCCGAGCGGGGTGGCCAGGGCATCACCGCCTGGGCGCAGCAGGCCTTCGAGGTGCTGGACCGCTGGCCGGCCACCGGCACCTCGGTGGGCATCCCCACCTGGTTCTACGGCCACGAGCCGCCCAACGTGTTCGCCAGCCACATCGCCAAGTACTTCTCCAATGCCATCCGTGAGGACGTGCTGCTGCAGCGCTGCCGGGGAGGGGTGGTCTACCTGCCGGGAGCGGCCGGGACCGTCCAGGAGGTCTTCCAGTTCGCCACCGGCAACTACTACCTGCCAGCCGGTGCTGAACCGGCGCCGATGGTGCTGGTCGGGGTCGAGCACTGGACCCGGACGTTGCCGGCACACCAGCTGCTGGAGGCACTGGGCGAGGGCCGCGAGATGGGTCGGGTCATCCACCTGGCCGACTCCGTGGACGAAGCCCTCGAACTGGTGCTCTGAGACCGCCTGTGCGGCCGGGCTTGCTCAGAGACGGTTGATCTCGACCCGGGGACGCACCGCCATGTCGGTGATCTGAACATCGGCCGGGGCGTCGACCACGTGGCGCACCGCCCGGGCCACCGACTCGGGCCGGAGGTAACGCTCCGGGGTGTACTCGCGGCCAGTGGTGGCGTGGCCGGATCGCAGCATTGGGGTGTCGGTCTGGCCCGGGGCGATGGTGACCACCCGCAGCCGGTGCGGCGCCTCGTCGATGCGCAGCACATCGGCCAACCCGCGCAGGGCGTGCTTGCTGGCCGTGTACACGGCGCTGCCGGGCACCGGTCGGGTGCCGGCCCCGGACCCGATGAAGACCACGGTCCCCTGCCGGGCCCGCAACCCGGGCAACAGCCGGCGGGTCAGTTCGGCCGGCGCGATCACATTGGTGGCCAGCTGGGCGGTCCAGTCGTCGAGGCGGGCGTCAGCCAGGCTGATCGGGTCACCGATGGCGGCCGCGTTGACCAGTACGTCGACCTCGCCGGCGGCTGCCGCGACCTGGTCGAGGAAGTCCGGGTCACGCAGGTCCCCGAGGTGGACGACCACGCCCTCGGGCAGGCCGGCCACTGACTCGGGGCGCCGGGCCAGAGCATGCACCTGGTGGGTGCGGGACAGGTCGAGCACGATCGCTCGCCCCATCCCTCCCCCGGCACCAGTGACCACTGCGATCGGCTGGCTCATGAGGCTTCCTTCAAGTCACGGGCGGCCACCAGGTCGAGCAGCCGTGCCGCCACGGCATCGGCCTCGTGCAGGGTGTTGGAGTCGATGCCCGGCACCGGTGCCTGGATGGTGTCGCGGCGGGCACCGTCGACCGGGATCCCGATCATGAACAGTCCGGGCACCGGTTGTGAGTCGGCGCCGATCACCTCACCGGTCTCGGCGACGATGTCCACCGAACCGGTGTCGACCGGTTCCCCGTCCGGCCCGGGTCGGCGCAGCGGACGAGCCAGCCCGTTGGCCAGCAGACCGGCGACCAGCGGGTCGGCGGCGCGGGTGGCGTGCGGATTGCGCATCCAGGCATCCACAAGGACCGTGGAGCGGACCGTGGAGTCGGGCACCCGGGGCGACCACATCTCGAACTGGCCGTCGCGGACCCGCACCTGGACCCTGGGGCCCACGAAGTGCACCAGCCCGGCCTCGCACAGGGCCAACAGTTGTTCGTTGCGGAAGGCCGGCGGGCCGGAGCCGAGCATGCCACCCCAGCGCATCAGCCGACGCAGGTCCTGGTCGCCGGTGGCATCGACATTGTCAAAGGTGCACGACAGCCCGACATGCATACGGGCCACCGAGATCGCCCACAGGCCGGCCTTGATCGCCGAGTCATGCCCGCGGTCAGCCTCGGCGAGGTCACGAGTCAGCAGGTTCTGGACGAAGGCATCGACGTCATCGGGGCCGGTGAACTCGACAGCGGCGGCCGGGTCCTCCCAGTCGGTGGGTTCGAATCGCAGCGCCTCAGGGAGGTGCCGGGCAGCCACCCGGCGCACCTCGTCGAGGTCGACCCCGGCCGGCAGGGCGTCGAGTTCCGGCACCAGGGTCTCGGGGTCGGTCAGGTCGTCTGGCCGGGTGCGGACCAGGACCCGGGCGTGCTCGGTGATCGAATCGCGCAGGATCGCCGGCCACAACTCAGCCACCGGCAGCGGACGAGGAGCAGCGGCCAGCGCGGCCCGCAGGTTGCTCATGGCCGGCTTGGGCGGCATCGATCCGTAGCGGGTTTTGGCCAGGAAAGGGACGCCCCGGTCGCTGGCGACATGCAGTACCGGTTCGTTCCCGCTCGGTCGGTAGACCAGCCCGGCACCACTCGACCAGTCATCGAGTGTCTCGAATCGTCCGCCGCGACCGATGGTGAGTTGGGACATGACGTCGAAGAAGCCCATGCCCAGACCACGGACGAGGACCCGCTGGTCACCCTGGATGGCCGACAGGTCCTGCTCGATCGGCGAATCGGGGCCGACCCAGACCAGGTCGTCGGCATCGTCGGCTTCCACCTGGCCGATCAGGTCAGCATCGGCGGCACCCGGGCGCACCGGCACCCAGCCCAGGGCCAACACCACGGCGGCCACCCGCACAGCGGCACCATCGGCCAGGCCGACCAGGTACTCGTCCCCGCTGGCGCGCAGCGCCACCGCCCGGGTGCGGTGTTCGACCACGCTGACCCGGCCGGTGTCGACCAGGTCGGCGACGGCCCGTCGGAAGGCCCACGCGCTGTAGTGGCCGAACAGGGCGCGGCTGGGGTGGGCCCAGGGCAGCATCTGGTCGAGTTCGTGGGCGAAGTCGGACAGGTCGACCCCGTCGTCGGTGCGGCGGGCGTCGGTGACGGACTGGGCCCAGGCGTAGAAGGTGGGCCCGCTGGCCTGCGGGCCGGGACCGGTCCAGGAGTCGTCGGTGAACAGGGTGGAGCCGGCCGCGAGGGTGTTCATGCACAGGTCGGCCGGCTGGTCGGTGCGCCAGACGGCACCGGCCCCGAACTGGGTCGGCTCGACCAGGTGCAGCCGGATGGGTGGCACCCGGTCGGGCTCGTGCTCGAGCCGGTGGCGCAGGTGGGCGGCGAGCCGTCCCAGGACGATGGTGCCGCGCGGGCCCACACCCACCACCATGATGTCGGTGCTCACAGCGCCACCTCCACCGAGGATCGCAGCGCGTCGAGCACGTCGGGGTTGGTGTCGGTGTGCAGGGTGCAGTTGGGTCCGATGATGATCCGGTCGCGGGCCTCGCGGCGCTTCGCCAGGACCGCCTCGTGCACCTGCTGGGTACCCAGGTAGCTGGCGGCCCGCTCGTCGAGCCCGAGCAGCGGGATGCGCCCGGCCTCGAGCACCTCGGCGATGGTGGGCCGGGAGACCGCATCGGACCAGCTGGTGACCTCGTGCGGGTGAGCATCGTAGGCACCGGGGTGGATGTCGTCGCCGTGCAGGTGTCCAATCCGGACGAGGCCTGCGGCGGCCTGCAGCACCGTGATGTCGTGCGGGGCGATCCAGCGGCGATGCTGCTCGGCGGTGATCCCGAAGGAGGTCCAGTCGCTCGAAGCGCCGGTCAGCGCCAGGAACAGCGCGTCGACGCCGAGGCCGACCAGCCCGGAGGCATAGTCGGCGAGCAGGTAGGCCACCCGGCCGATCACCACGTCGGCGAGTCCCGGGTCGGCCTGCAGCAGCGGCACCACGTCCTGCCCCAGCGATCGGATGATCGTCTGGAACGGTGAGAACAGGGTCTCGACCAGCGCCTTGTCGGGGACGCTGCCGCGCAGTTCGGTGAGCACCCGGCGCTGCCGGGCGAAACCGGCCTGCTCGGTGCCCAGGGTGGCGAATGCCTCGAGCCGTGCGGCCAGGGTGCCCTGGTCGGGGCTGGGCACCCGGTAGTCGTGCATGACCTTCAGGTAGTCCCAGTCGTGGGCCCGCAGGAAGGACAGGTGCGCGGCGGTGGTCAGTTCCGGGTCGGCCAGCGCGGTGCCGAAGTGCACCCAGGCCCCGACCGGCGGCCGGTCCACCTGCTCACCGCGGGCGGCGCGGAGGAATCGTTCCCGCCCCGACAGTCCGGCGGTTGTCGGCTGGGGGTTGTTCGCGGATGCACTCATAGCGCCGGTGCCCCGCCCAGGTAGGCCTCCTGCACCTTTTCGTCGTGCAGGAGTTCCTCGGCGGTCCCGTCGAGGCTGAGCCGGCCGGTGGTCAGCACATAGCCGCGGTGGGCGATGGTGAGCGCCAGTTCGGCCATCTGCTCGACCATCAGCACGGCGACGCCGAGTTCCTGGTTGAGCCGGGCGATGGTGTCGAGCACCTCGTCGACCAGCCGCGGGGACAGGCCCATGGTGGGTTCGTCCATGCAGATCAGGGTCGGCCTGCTCATGCAGGCGCGGGCGAAGGCCAGCATCTGCTGTTCGCCGCCCGACAGGGTGCCGGCCGCCTGCTGGCGGCGTTCACGCAGCCGTGGAAAGCGTTCCCACTGCTCGGCGAGGTCCTTGCTGATGGACTTGTCCCGGCCGCGGCTCCAGGCCCCGACCAGCAGGTTGTCCTCGACGCTCATCTGCGGGAAGACGCGGCGGGCTTCGGGCACCGAGGCGATCCCGGCGGCGATGCGCTTGGCGGTGGGCCAGCCGGTGATGTCCTCCCCCTTCCACAGCACCTTCCCGGCGGTGGGCCGGACCAGGCCGAGCACGGTCTTCATGGTGGTCGACTTGCCCGAGGCGTTGCCGCCGAGCAGCGAGACGATCTCACCTTCACCGATGCGCAGGTTGACCTGGTCGAGGGCGCGGGCTTCGCCGTAGTAGACGTCGATGTCCTGCAGTTCCAGCAGGTCAGTCATGGGTCTGCTCCTGTTCGGTCGGCTCTGCCACCTCGAGCGGGTCGTGCACGACCAGTACCTCGTCGGGTTCCTCGGCCTGGTGGCGACGCCCGAGGTAGGCACTGATGACCCGCGGGTCGTGGCGCACGTCCTCGGGGCGTCCGGCGGCGATGAGGCGGCCCTCGTCCATCACGATCACCTGGTCGGACAGGGTCATCACCAGGTCGAGCTTGTGCTCGACCAGCAGGATCGTCTGGCCCGAGGCCTTCAGGTCGAGCAGCTGCTGCAGCACCTCGGCGGTCTCGGACTGGTTCATGCCGGCGGTGGGCTCGTCCAGGACGAGCACATCGGGGTCACTGACCAGTGCCCGGGCGATCTCGGTGCGGCGGCGGTTGGCATAGGACAGGGTGTGGGTGCGGTGCTCGACGCGGGGGCCGAGGCGTTCACGGAAGCGCCCGACCTGGTTGTCGACGCGGGTGGCCACCTGTTCGCGTTCGGCCTTCACCCCGGGGGTGGTGACCAGGGCCACCGCCACCTCGGCGAGCAGCGGCAGCCAGCGCAGCACCGGCAGGTGGGCCAGCTTCTTGAACGGCCGCTGGGCGCTGAGCCGCGAATGCAGGCCGACCTCGATGTTGTCGGCCACCGTGAGGGTGGCGAACACGCGACCGTTCTGGAAGGTGCGGGTCAGGCCGTGTTCAGCGACCTCTTCGGGGCTGTGCCCGGCGATGTCGCGGCCGGCCAGCCGCACCTGCCCGGCGTCGGGCTTGAGGGTTCCGGTGACCAGGTTCAGCGTGGTGGTCTTGCCCGACCCGTTGGGGCCGATGATGGCCAGCGTCTGGCCGGGCTCGATGCTGAAGCTGACGTTGTTGACGGCATGGACCCCGTCGAAGGACTTGTCCAGGCCGACGACCTCGAGTGCGGGGCTCATGCGCGGGCTCCTTCCAGGTCAAGCACCCGGACGTCGGTGCCGTCCGGGGCCGGGCTGGGACGCTCGGGTTCAGCGACGGGGCCGTCCCCAACACCGGACGGGCCGGGGCCCTGCTCGTCACGGGCCCTGCCGCGGGCCTTGTCGGAGCGGGTGAACAGCCCCTGCGGCCGGAACCGGATGATGACCAGCAGCAGCAGGCCGTAGCCGAGGATGCGCACATCGGGGGCGATGCGCAGCAGTTCGGGCAACCCGACCAGGACGACGGCCCCGAAGACTGCGCCGATGGGCGAGTTGATGCCGCCCAGCACGATGATGGTCAGCGCCAGCACCGACGTCATGATCAGGAACAGCGTCGGGTCGATGTAACCGTTCTGGTGGGCCATCAGCCCGCCCGAGACACCGGCGAAGAACGCGGCGATCGCGAACGCCAGTGCCTTGTAGTCGCGGGTGCGCACGCCCAGGGAGCGGGCGGCGACCTGGTCGGAGCCCACCGAGCTCAGGGTCAGGCCGAGGTGCGACTTGCGGATGCGCATGGTCACCCACAGCGCGAGCAGCAGGAAGGCCAGGTCGATCAGGTAGAACTCCAGCGGCAGCGACAGGGTGTGCCCACCGATGCTGAGCGGGGGGATGCCCGGCAGGCCGTAGGCGCCGCGGGTGATCGGCTCCGCCGCCCGGATCAGCGCCACAACGACATAGCCGACGCCCAGCGTGGCGATGGAGATGTAGTGGCCGCCGAGCTTCCAGATCGGCAGCGTCAGCAGGGTGACCAGCAGCGCCGAGATGACACCGGCGAGCAGCACGGCCAGCAGTGGGGGCACGCCGAGGTGCAGGGCGAGCAGCGCCGAGGCGTAGGCCCCGACCGCCAGCGGTGCGACCTGCCCGAGGGAGACCTGCCCGGCCGAGCCGGACAGCAGGGTCATCGGGACGGCCACGATCGCCATCAGGACGACCTGGTAGGCGACCGCCAGGAAGGGGGCGGTGCCCAGCGCGGGAATCAGGACCAGGGCCACCAGGCCCAGCACTGTCCAGCTCTTTCTGCCCAGGCGTAGTGGGGTGCCGCCACCGAAGAAGGTGCCGGTCATCGGTTCGGTGGCGATCGCCGATTTCTTGCCGAACAGGCCGTGGGGGCGAACCACCAGGATGACCAGCAGCGCACCGAAGGTGAGCAGGTCACGCATGCCCTCCCCCAGCCAGTAGACGCCGAAGGCCTCCACGACGCCGAGCAGGAACCCGGCCAGCACGGCACCGCTGATCGAGCCGAGGCCGCCGATGGTGGCGGCGACGAAGCCGATCATGCCGGTGAGGATGTGCGAGGTCGGCGAGACGCTGGTGGTGTACAGCGCCACGAAGATGCCGGCCAGGCCACCGAGGCTGGAGGCGATGGCGAACGACAGCGCCTGCACTCGTCCGACCGGGACGCCCATCTGCCGGGCGGCGTCGGGGTCCTGGGCGGTCGCGCGGATCGCTCGTCCGTAGCGCCCGAAGCGCAGGAACAGCGCGAGGCTGGTCATCACGACCAGGGTGATGGCGAACATCACCACGTCGGAGGTGCCGAACTTGAGGATGCCGATTTGCAGGTTGTTGTTGGGCAGCGCCTCGGGGAAGGCGCGGTACTGCGGCCCGAAGATGATCTGGGAGACGTTGTCGAGGATCATCGAGACCGCGAAGGTGGCCAGTAGCGCGGCAATCGCCGGCGCTCTGGACAATGGTTTGACGGCTACGGCGTTGATCACCAGCCCGAGAATGGCGGTGGCGACCAGCACGGCCGCCACCGCCAACCAGAACGGCCACTGCAGCACGGCCAGGAACCACCAGCCCAGCATCGCCCCGAACCCGAAGACGGATCCGTGGGCGAAGTTGACGACGTTGGCGACGCCGAAGACCAGCGAGACGCCGACCGCCACCAGGGCGTAGGAGTTGCCATGGATCAACCCGGCGAACAGGGTTTCGATCATTCGATGACGCCCTTGTTCACGAACTCGCCGTTGACGACCTCAAGCTCCTTGAGGACGACCCGCTCGGGGCGGCGCTTGTCGCTGAAGACGAGGTCGCCGAGCAGGACGGTCTCGAAGGACTCACCGGAGCTGAGGCCCTGGAAGACGCCCTCGCGGGTGGCGCCACCGATGCTGACGGCCTTGGCCAGCACCTGCAGCGCGTCGTAGGCGTACAGGTTGAAGGCACCCGGGTCGATGTTGAACTTCTCGCGGAACTTGGTGACGAACTCGACCTGGCGGGGGTTGGAGGTGTCGGACAGGGTGAAGTTCTCGGCCAGCACGACACCTTCGGCGGCCTCCCCGGCGATCTCGAGGAACTGCGGGGTGGTCTGGCCGGCCAGCGTCTTGCCGGTGAAACCGAGGCCACGCAGCTGCTTGACCAGCAGGCCACCGTCGGGGCCGTAGCCGAGGTGGGCAACGGTCTGCGGCTTGCTGTCCAGGGCACGCAGCAGCACTGGGCGGAAGTCCTGGGACTCGGGGTTGATGGCGCTGGAGTAGGTCACCTGGAGCCCGGCGGGGCCGGCGAACTTCTCGAACAGTTCGAAGGAGGTCTTGCCCCAGTCGGTCTGCTGATAGAACACCGCCACCGAATCGCCGTACTTCTTCAGGAGCTTGACGTAGTGCTCCTGGTAGTTCTCCTGGGTCAGCGAGGTGGTCCAGGCCTTGTCGCCGCCGGCAGTGAAGTCGGGGTTGGAGTTGGTGAAGCCGAACTGCACCAGGCCACCCTGCTGGTAGACCGGGGTGGCGGCCATGGAGGCGCCGGAGCTGAAGTCACCGAGCTCGGCGATGATGGACTTGTCGGCCACGAACTTCTGCGCGATCGGCACCGACTGCTTCGGGTCGGACTGCGAGTCCTCCCAGACGAGCTCGACCTGCTTGCCGTCAATCCCACCGGCACCGTTGATCACGTCCAGGGCAATCGCGAAACCCTGCTCGTAGTACTTGCCGTACTCGGCCAGCGGGCCGGTGCGCGGCGCCGAGACCCCGAACTTGATCGCGGTGGCATCGGCGGCGCCGGTGCTCTCGGCGCTGCCCTGCAGCACGGAGCAGCCGCTCATCGCCAGGGCGGTTCCGGCGGCTCCGAAGAGGAATCCGCGGCGTCCGAAACGGGTCAGGGGGGTGGTGTTCATAGGGGTGTTCCTTCATGCGAGCGCGGGTGCGCTGGGTTCAGCCCACAAAAAGTGGGCTCTGGAGTGTTGTGCGGCCTCCCGCGGAGGCCACCGGGGCTGACCAGGGCATGAGCTGGTCGCCGTTCTTGTGGCGGGAGGTCCCGGGCGCCCCTGCTGGGCGGTCAGTGGGACCTGTGGCCGGCGCCGACAACGAGGTCGGCAGGCCGTCTCAGCGACAACAGACGGGCCGCGCGTCGGCGGGGCGGTCGCTGCTGGGGTGGCAGAAACCAGGCATCAGGAGCACACGCATCATCGCGGCACCCGGGTGGGTGTCCAGCTTGTGGCTCATGGCGCCTCCTTCAACATGTTCGACGACGCCACGAAGACTAGACGATGTTTCGGGCTGTCTTTACCACCTCGGGCCCGCTGAACACGGGCCGTTTCGTGACGTTGTCACAGGATGATTGCGCCGGGAATAGACGGCCGCGGGGCTTGGTTTCACCTTGCCCGCCATGGGATGGCGGGCCCGGTTCGGGCGGACGAGCGCGCCTGCGCGGGCCCGGGCACCCGCTGGCGGCCGTCGGCCCGATTCCGCCACAAGCGAACACGTTCTTGCGCTGGGGTGTCCGGGTGGTCGCCGGGTGGGGGGCGGCCTCGTCCGGGCTCAGCCCACGGTGGCGGCGAGTTGGCCGCAGGCACCGTCGATGTCGCTGCCGCGGGTGTCGCGCACCGTCACCGGCACTCCCCTGGCCTCGAGCCGGCGGACGAACTCGGCCTCGACAGCGGGGTCCGAGGCGGTCCAGATCGATCCGGGGGTGGGGTTCAGCGGGATCAGGTTGACGTGGAACCAGCCCCACTTGCCGCGGCTCTGCAGCACCTTGGCCAGCCGGTCGGCCCGTTCGGCCTGGTCGTTGATGTCTTTGATCATGATGTACTCGATGGACACCCGGCGGCGGGTCTTCTCGGCGTAGTGCCAGGCGGCGTCGACGACCTCGTCCACCTTCCAGCGGGTGTTGATCGGCACCAGTTCGTCGCGCAGTTCGTCGTCGGGGGCGTGCAGGGACAGCGCCAGCGTCACCGGGATGCCCTCGTCGGCCAATTGCTCGATGCGGGGCACCAGGCCGACGGTCGAGACAGTGATGCCGCGTGCACTCATGCCGAGGCCGTGCGGTGCCGGGGTGGTCAGCGTGCGCACGGCGCCGACGACCGCCTTGTAATTGGCCAGGGGCTCACCCATGCCCATGAACACGATGTTGCTGACCCGGCCGGGGCCACCGGGCAGTTCCCCGCGGCTGAGCCGCCGCGCCCCGTCGAGCACCTGCATGACGATCTCACCGGTCGACATGTTGCGCTGCAGCCCACCCTGACCGGTGGCGCAGAAGGGGCAGGCCATGCCGCAGCCGGCCTGGGAGGAGACGCACATGGTGGTGCGCGCAGCCGAATTCTGGCCGGCGCGGTAGCGCATCAGCACCGACTCGACCAGGGAGCCGTCGTGCAGCTTCCAGAGGGTCTTGATGGTGGCGCCCCGGTCGGCGCGCTGCTGGTTGATCTCGGTCAGCAGGGTGGGGAACAGCTCGTCGGCCAACTGCTGGCGGGCGTTGGCCGGCAGGTCGGTCCATTCATCCGGGTCATGGGCCAGCCGTTCGAACCAGTGGTGGGACAGCTGGGTGGCGCGGAACTTCTGGTGGCCGCGACCTTCGACGGCGGCGACCCGCTCGTCGGGGGTGAGGTCGATCCAGTGGGGGTCGGGCTTGCGGCGGCGCGGTGCCTTGAAGACGAGCGGCAGCTCCTTGCCGGGCTCGGCCAGCGGCTGGTCGGGCAGGGGCAGCGGCGCGGCGGCATGGTTGCGGCCTCGTCCGGCCCGGTTCTCGGACTCGGGGATGCGCAGCGGCTGGTGGCGGCTGCGGGGCCGGGGCGCCACGGCCTGCGCAGTGCCGACATGCTGGTCGACGTGGCCGGGCCCGGACTGCTCTTCGGGGATCTCCCCCAGTTGGGCGGTGCTGTTCACGATTGCTCCTAGTGGGTGGGTCGGCTCAGCCGCCGGGCACGGTCAGGTAGAGCACCAGCCAGGCCACCGGGGCGCTGAGCAGCAGCGAGTCGAGCCGGTCCATCACTCCCCCGTGGCCGGGCAGGAAGCTGGACATGTCCTTGATGCCGACGTCGCGCTTGACCATCGACTCGATCAGGTCACCGGCGGTGGCGGTCACCACCATGGTCAGGCCCAGCACGGCACCCACCCACCACGACGAGTCGAGCAGCCAGGTGGCCAGCAGGATGCCGGTCGGCACGGCGAACAGCACCGAACCAGCCAACCCCTCCCAGGTCTTCTTGGGTGAGATCACCGGCGCCATCTTGTGCCTGCCGAACAGCACCCCGAGCACGTAGCCGCCGATGTCGTTGGCCACCACGCAGGCGATGAAGGCAATCACGCGTTCGCGCCCCAGCTCACCGCCCAGCATCAGGGGCACGGTGGCACCGAGCAGGGCGACGTAGCCGATGATGAACAGGCTGCCGGCGGCGTCCATGACGAAGCCCTGCGGGCCCCCGGGCAGGCGCCAGATCAGGGCGGCGAGCACGGTCAGGCACAGCAGCGCCAGCAGGGTCGGCGCGGCGCCCAGCCCGGCGTCCGGGTAGAGGCTGACGAAGTATGACCCCACCTGGATCGCGATGGTGCCGATGATGATGGGCACGATCGCGGCGTGCAGGCCCACCCGCAGCAGGGCGCTGTGCAGTTCCTTGGCGCCCAGGCACAGGGCCGTGGCCACCAGCAGGGTAAACCCCCAGTGCCACCAGCCCAGGGTGAACACGAGCACCGCGCCGAGGACGACGCCCACCGTGATGGCTGCCGGCAGGTTGCGGCCCGCCCTGCTCGCAGGTTTGGGCGGGTCGTTCAGCAGCTGCGGCTCGATGTGCTCCTGGCTCATGGGGTGCCGGTCCTTCGAGGATCAGACCTCGAGCAGTTCGGCTTCCTTGCCCTTGAGCAGTTCGTCGATCTGGTCGGTGTACTTCTTGGTGACCGCGTCGAGGCTCTTCTCAGCGCCGTGCAGGTCGTCCTCGGAGATCTCCTTGTCCTTCTGCAGCTTCTTGAGCTGGTCGATGGCGGAGCGGCGGATGTTGCGGGCCGAGACGCGGGCCTCCTCAGCCTTCTGCTTGGCCATCTTGGTGTAGTCCTTGCGGCGTTCCTCGGTGAGGGCCGGCAGGGTCACCCGGATGACGTTGCCGTCGTTCGACGGGTTGGCGCCGAGGTCGGAATCACGGATCGCCTTTTCGATGGCGCTCATGGCGGAGCGGTCGAAGGGGGTGATCATGATGGTGCGGGCCTCGGGGATCTGGAAGGTGGCCAGCTGCTGCAACGGGGTCGGGGCGCCGTAGTAGTCGGCGGTGATCTTGTTGAGCATGGCGGGGTGGGCGCGCCCGGTCCGGATGGCCGCGAACTCTTCCTGCGCGTGCTCGACGGTGGCCTTCATCTTCGACTCGGCGTCCGCGGTGATTCCTGCGATCACGGTCTTTCCTTCCGGGTGGTGGGTGCGGCCTGCATCATCACAGGCATCAACCAGCAGCCTACCGCCCACACGACCACCGCAGGACGACACCCGCCCAGCGGGGCCGGGCGGGTGCTGTCCGGATGGGACCCGGGCGGGGTGCCGGGGTCAGCTGACGGTGGTGCCGATGGGCTCGCCGGCGATCGCGCGGGCGATGTTGCCCTCGGTGTCGAGGTTGAAGAAGACCATCCGCAGCTTGTTGTCGCGGGCCAGGCTGATGGCGGTGGCGTCGGCGATCTTGAGGTCGCGGTTGAGGTACTCGTCGAAGCTCAGCTGGTCGAACTTGGTGGCGTCCGGGTTGGTGTTGGGGTCGGCGTCGTAGACCCCGTCCACGCCCTGCTTGCCCATCAGCAGCACGTCGGCGCCGATCTCGAGGGCGCGCTGGGCGGCGACGGTGTCGGTGGAGAAGTACGGCATGCCGGAGCCGGCGCCGAAGATGACCACGCGGCCCTTCTCGAGGTGGCGCTCGGCGCGGCGGGGAATGTAGGGCTCGGCGACCTGGCCCATGGTGATGGCGGTCTGCACGCGGGTGGCAACCCCGGCCTTCTCGCAGAAGTCCTGCAGGGCCAGGCAGTTCATCACGGTGCCGAGCATGCCCATGTAGTCGGCACGGTCGCGTTCGAAGCCCAGTTGCTGCAGCTCAGCGCCGCGGAAGAAGTTGCCGCCACCGACCACGATCGCCACCTGGGTGCCGTTGGCCACCACCTCGGCGATCTGCCGGGCGATGGACGAGACGACAGTCGGGTCGACCCCGAGCTGGCCGCCACCGAAGACCTCACCGGATAGTTTCAACAGGACGCGGTTGTAGGCCTGGGGCATGTGTTCTCCTTTGGGTGCTGAGCGCTCGCGAAATCCTATCGCGATTTGCCCCCGGACGACGAGCGGCCCCGCCCCTCGCGTCTGGCGCAAAGAGGCGGGGCCGCTGTGGTGGTGCTGTGACTCAGGCAGCCGAGAAGCGGGCGAACTTCTTCACGGTCACACCGGCAGCCTCGAGCAGCTTGCCGACGGTCTGCTTGTCGTTGGACACGGCCGGCTGGTCGACCAGGACGACGTCCTTGAAGAACCCATTGACGCGGCCCTCGACGATCTTGGGCAGGGCCTGCTCGGGCTTGCCCTCCTCGCGCGCGGTGGCCTCGGCGATGCGACGCTCGTTCTCGACGGCCTCGGCCGGGACGTCCTCGCGGGTGACGTAGGACGGGTTCATGGCAGCGATCTGCAGCGCAACGCTGTGCACGAGCTCCTCGTCGTCACCCTCGTACTCGACCAGCACGCCGACCTGCGGGGGCAGGTCCTGGCTGCGACGGTGGAGGTAGACGTGGGCGTTGCCCTCGGCCCAGGTGGCGTTGGACAGCTCGAGCTTCTCGCCGATCTTGATGGCGAGCTCGTTGACGGCCTCGGCCACGGTCTGGCCCGACGCCAGCTGGGCGGCGTTGGCGGCCTCGACGTCCTTGGCCTGGGCAGTGTCGACGGCCACGGCGATGGCGTCGGCCAGGGCCACGAACTCCTCGTTCTTGGCGACGAAGTCGGTCTCGGCGCCGAGCTGGATCAGGGCCTTGCCGCTGGCGGCCACGAGGCCGTTGCTGGCCTCACGGTCGGAGCGCTTGGCGGCCTTGGCTGCGCCGGTGACGCGCAGCACCTCGATGGCCTTGTCGAAATCGCCGTCAGCCTCGGTGAGGGCCTTCTTGGCGTCCATCATTCCGGCGCCGGTGGCGTCGCGGAGCTTCTTCACGTCGGCAGCAGTGATTGCCATGGATTTCCAATCTTTGTCGTGAGTCGTGGGGCGGAAGGTCTGACTCAGGCCTCGGGGGTCTCCTCGGCGGGGGCTTCCTCAGCGGCAGCCTCAGCAGCGGGAGCTTCCTCAGCGGCAGCCTCGGCGACCGGAGCCTCCTCAGCGGCGGGGGCCACGGCGGCGGGCTGGTCGTCGGCCTGCTGGCCGGCGAGCAGGTCGCGCTCCCAGTCGGGCAGCGGCTCGGACTCGGCGCCGTCGGCGGCCTGGCCGGAACGGGCCAGCAGGCCGTCAGCGGCGGCGTCAGCCACGATGCGGGTCAGCAGGGCGACCGAACGGATGGCGTCGTCGTTGCCGGGGATCGGGAAGTCGACCTCGTCCGGGTCGCAGTTGGTGTCGAGGATGCCGATCACCGGGATGCGCAGCTTGCGGGCCTCGTCAACGGCGAGGTGCTCCTTCTTGGTGTCGACGATCCACACGGCCTGGGGCAGGCGGGTCATGTCGCGGATGCCGCCGAGGGTCTTGCCCAGCTTCTCCGACTCACGCTTGAGGCCGAGCAGTTCCTTCTTGGTCAGGCCACCGGCGACCGGGTTCTCGAGGTCCATGCCCTCGAGCTCCTTCAGGCGCTGGACGCGCTTGATGACGGTCTGGAAGTTGGTCAGCATGCCGCCCAGCCAACGCTGGTTGACGTAGGGCATGCCCACGCGGGTGGCCTGCTCGGCGACGGCCTCCTGGGCCTGCTTCTTGGTGCCGACGAACAGCACCTGGCCGCCGCGGGCGACGGTCTCACGGACGAAGGCGTAGGCCTTGTCGATGTGGGCCAGCGACTGCTGCAGGTCGATGATGTAGATGCCGTTGCGCTCGGTGAAGATGAAGCGCTTCATCTTGGGGTTCCAGCGGCGAGTCTGGTGTCCGAAGTGGACGCCGCTCTCAAGCAGCTGACGGGTGGTGACGACGGCCATGGCCGGTCCTTTCGTATGGGGGCACGGCACGGCCAGCCCCGAGGGTTACGTCGCGTCGAGGGTTCGACGCTGCCTGGTGCAGTGCCCACCCCACCCGGTGGTGTCCTTGACGGAGCACGGCGCGGGACCGACGGGATGGCCAGATTTCTGCACGGTGAAGTCGGATCGATTGCTCGACCCGCTGGGGTCATTCTAGGCAGGCCGGCCCAACCTGCGCCAATCGCGTCCGCCCCCCGCCGGATGCGCAGGTTCCTGCCCGGGAACGTCCCTGCCGGCGGTGCGTCGGGGGCGGAACTTGCGCATCCGTGGACGAGGTGTTGTCCGTTTGGTCATTGCGGCCCCTCGGCACCCACAACCGTGACGTGCACACCCATGAACACGTGGACAACCATGAACCTGACGAGGGCGCCACCACCCGGGTGGGGCGCTGCGCCGTGGTGCTGGTCGCCGTGCTGGCCAGCCTTCTCGGCGTTCTGGTCACCGCGCCACCACCACCGGCCCTGGCCGAGGAGCGACTGGCCGGCATCAGCCTGCTGCCACCGGTGGACGGGGGTGTCCTCAGGGCGTTCCAGCGACCGCTGACCCAGTACGGCCCCGGTCATCGCGGGGTGGACCTGGCGGCCGGCATCGGGCAGCCGGTGCGCGCCGGTGCCGCCGGGGTGGTCACCTTTGCCGGCATGGTCGCCGGACGAGGGGTGGTGACGATCAACCACGGCAACGGCGTCGACACCACCTACGAACCGCTCCACGCCCAGGTCACCACCGGTGCTCGGGTCGAAGCGGGTGAACTGCTGGGCACCTTGTCGAGCGGCGGCCACGGCACCGGTCTGCACTGGGGCCTGCGGCGCGGCGGCCAGTACTACGACCCGATGCTGCACCTGGCGGCGACTGCTTCATCCTCCGGCCCCGTCCGGCTGCTGCCGCTGTCGGCCGAGCCACGCCCGCCGCAAGCAGCGCTGGTCCCCCAGCCCGGCGGGGCGGCCGGTGGCGGGATCCCGGTGTCCGGGCCGGTGACCAGCCCGTTCGGGATGCGGTTCCACCCGATCCTGAAGGTGTGGAAGCTGCACGACGGGGTCGACTTCGGGGCCCCCTGCGGCACCCCGGTGCGGGCGGTCGGAGCCGGCACGGTGGTGCTGGTCGACCAGCACCCGGCCTACGGCAACCGGGTCATTGTCGAGGTGGGTGGCGGCAGGCGCCACGGGTACACCCACCTCGGTGGGTCCGGCGTCCGGGTCGGCCAGCAGGTGGGTGCCGGTGGGTTCCTGGGCACGGTCGGTTCGAGCGGGTACTCGACCGGCTGCCACCTGCACTTCATGGCCTGGCAGGACGGTCGGGTGGTCAACCCCCTGTGAGGCACCTCGTGACCGACGACCCGTGCCCCGGCTGCACTCAGGCTCGCGGGTGCGCCCGGGTGAACGCCGCACGCAGCCGTTCGGAGCTGACATGGGTGTAGATCTGGGTGGTGGCCAGCGACGCGTGGCCCAGCATCTCCTGCACCGACCGCAGGTCGGCCCCACCCTCGAGCAGGTGGGTGGCCATCGCATGGCGCAGCCCGTGGGGGCCGAACTGCGGCACGTCCGGGACAGCCTCAAGGCGTTCATGGACGACGCGGCGCACCACGCGCTGGTTGATGCGCCCGCCACGGGCCCCCAGGAACACCGCCGGCCCGGACACCTCGGTCGCCACCTTCGGCCGCACCGCCAACCAGCGGTCCACCGCGTCGAAGGCCGGGCGCCCCAGTGGCACCGTGCGTTCCTTGTTGCCCTTGCCGAGCACCCGGAGGGTTCCCCGGGCGCGGTCGAGGTCATCAATGTCCAGGCCACAGACCTCGGCGACCCGGGCGCCGGAGCCGTAGAGCACCTCCAGCAGTGCCACATCGCGCAGCCCCAGCGGACCGGCGTCAGGTTCACCGGCACGGTCCAGAGCCGCCCGGAACAGGGTGTCCAGGTCGTCCCGGCCGAGGTCGGGGGGCAGTGCCCGCGACACCTTCGGGCTGGCCAGTGCTTCGGCGATGTCCTGTTCCACGAGTTCTTCGGCCACCAGCCAGCGGTAGAAGACCCGCACGGCCGCAGTCCGCCGTTGCAGGGTGGCCGATGCCGCCCCGCCGCGGTGCATCCGGCCCAGCCAGGCGCGCAGGTCGGGCAGGGACACCTGGTCCCACCGGGCAATTCCCCGCTCGGTGACGAAACCGGTCAGGTCGGCCAGGTCACCCCGGTAGGCCCGCAGGGTGTGCTCGGAGCGCTGCAGCGCGAGGTGGTCGAGAAAGTCGTCCACCGGGGTGGTCAGCGCGGGGGTGCTCACCACCCCAGCATGACCCATTCGCCACCCCACGCCCGTGCCGAGCCCGGCGTGTCGGCCACCTCGGCCGCTAGCCTCAAGACCATGACGCGAACTCTGTGGGTGGGCTGCATGACCGACGACACGGGCCACGGCGGCCTGATCCGGCTGGAGGTGGACGACACCCGCGTGGTGGAGCAGACCGGCTCGTGGGACCTGCCCTCCCCCGGTTGGCTCGACACCCGCGACGGCATCGTCTACGCCGCGCTGCACACCGATGACTCTTCGGTGGTGAGCATGCGGTTCACCGACCAGGGCCCCCAGGTGCTCGACCGGGTGCAGACCGGCGGCGCTGATGCCTGCCACCTGGCGATCAACCCGGCCGGGCGCCGCATCGCTGTGGCCCACTACTCGTCGGGGTCGGTCGCGCTGCTCGGCACCGATCCCGAGGGTGACCTGTACACCCTCGACCTGATCGAGTTCACCGGTTCCAGTGGCGCCGTGCCCGACCGGCAGCAGGCCCCGCACGCCCACCACACCCACTGGCTGTCCGACGACCAGCTGCTGGTCTGCGACCTGGGCGCCGACATGGTGCGCCGCCTGCAGGTGGTCGACAACCGATTCATTGAGGACCCGCCGATCCAGCTGCCGCAGGGCTTTGGGCCCCGCCACCTGGTCACCCGCCAGCGCAACGAGGGTGTCGAGGTGGCCATCGCCGGTGAACTCACCGGCGAGGTCGCCGTCGTCCGGCTCGACCTGGAGGGCCATGACGAACTCGTCGGCGTCTTCCCCGGCTCGTCCGAGCCCACCGCGCAGCCTTCGGGCATCAGGCTCGACCAGCGCGACCGGCTGTGGGTGGGCCAGCGCAACGTCGACACCCTGTCACTGATGGACTGGCAGCCGGACGCCACCGTGGGTGCGTTCACCGAGCACCCGACGATCGGCGCCGGGGTGCGTGACCTGGTGCTGAGCCCCGACTCGTCCCCGGTGAACGTCTGGACGGCGTTGAAGGCCGGCAACGAGGTGCGTGCCTTCATCGAGACCGAGCACGGGCTGGTGGCCGGTGATCCGTTCACGGTGGCCGCGCCCATGGCGCTGTTGTTCGGCGACCGCATCGACTCCTGAGGCGCCCCCGTTGGCCCGGTCGGGGCGACGGGCAGTAGGTTCGGCTGTATGAACATTGCCATCACCAACGCCCATGTGGAACCGGTCAACGGTGAACCGTTCGACGGCACGGTCCTGATCACCGACGGCCGCATCGCCGCAGCCGGCCCCGACATCGAGGTGCCCGCCGACGCCGAGGTCATCGACGCCGCCGGCCAGTGGCTGTCCCCCGGGCTGGTGGAGGCCCACGGCCATGTCGGGATCATGGAGGAGTCCCACGGCTGGGCCGGTGAGGACACCAACGAGGGCACCGACCACAACGGGGCCCGCTTCCGCGCCCTGGACGGCATCCACCCCACCGATGAGGGTTTCCGTGATGCCCTGTCCGGCGGCGTCACCACCATCGTGGTCAAGCCGGGCTCGGCCAACCCCATCGGCGGCCAGACGGTCGCCATCAAGTCGTGGGGTCGCATCGTCGACGAGATGGTCATCAAGCACCCGGTCTCGATGAAGTCAGCGCTGGGCGAGAACCCCAAGCGGTTCTACGGCGCCGACCAGAAGAAGTTCCCCAGGACCCGCCAAGGGGTGGCCACCGCCATCCGTGAGGCCTTCACCGCCGCCCGCAACTACGGTGCGCGCAAGGCCGAGGCCATCCGTGACGGCAAGGCCTTCGACGTCGACCTGAACAATGAGGCGTTGCTGCTGGTGCTCGACGAGGGCATGCCCTGGTGCCAGCACTGCCACCGCGTCGACGACATCGCCACCGCGATGCGCCTGCAGCAGGAGTTCGGGTACAACCTGATCATCAACCACGGCACCGAGGCCCACTTGATCGCCGACGTCATTGCCGAGAAGAACCTGCCCGTGGTGATCGGTCCCCTGTTCACCGCCCGCACCAAGCAGGAGCTGACCCACCGTTCGGTGGCCAACCCGGGACGACTGGTCGCCGCCGGGGTCAAGATCGCGATCACCACCGATGCACCGGTCGTCCCGATCAACATGCTCAACCTGCAGGCGTCGATGGCCGTGAAGGAGGGCCTGGACCGCGAAGCCGCGTTGAAGTCGATCACCTTGTGGGCGGCCGAGATCATGGGCCTGGCCGACCGGGTCGGCTCGATCGAGGTCGGCAAGGACGCCGACCTGGTGCTGTGGAGCGGTGACCCGCTGGCGGCCACCAGCCGCGCCACCGCGGTGTGGATCGATGGGCGCCGGGTCTACCACTACGATGACTCCACGGCTGAGGGCATCACCCTCGACCCGTACAGCACGCTGGGCACCACCGTTGCCGAACCCGGAAGAGAGCGCCGATGAGCGAGGGCCGAATCCTGCCGATCACCCGCTGGGGCGAACCGGTCATGCACGAGGTCACCGAGCCGGTGACCAGCTTCGATGAGGAACTGCACCAGCTGGTGGCTGACATGTTCGCCACCATGGAGGCGGCCGAGGGCGTCGGCCTGGCCGGCACCCAGGTCGGGCGCAACCTGTCGATCTTCGTCTACGACTGCCCCGACGAGAACCAGGTGCGTCGCCGCGGCGTGGTGTGCAACCCGGTGACGGTCGTGCCCGAGGGCCGCGACCGCAACATGGAGTCCGCCGAGGAGGGCTGCCTGTCCTTCCCGGGTGCCTACCAGCCGTTGGCGCGGCCCGACAAGGCCACCTGCACCGGCCAGGACGAGCACGGCAACCCCGTCACCGTCGTCGGCACCGGTCTGCTGGCCCGCTGCCTGCAGCACGAGACCGACCACTGCAATGGCACCGTGTTCGGCGACAAACTGTCCTCACGGGTGCGCAGGAAGCTGGACGAACAGCACGCCGAGCTGGTCAAGCTCTACCCGGACGACTGGCCGGTCACCCCCAAGCTCAAGCGTCACGAGCTCTGAGGCCGTGAGCCGTGGTTGCGTGACTCGCTGCTCACCGGCCACGCCTGCCTGATCCGTTCCCTGGTGGCCGGGTCGTGGAGGTGGTCCATGATCGTGCAGGCCACGAACCCGGCCAGCAGCACGATCCCGGCCTGCAGCAGGGCCCAGCCGATGCTGGCATGCTCGGCGTAGATGGTGTGGCCGACGCTGCCCACCAACAGCCAGGTGGCGCCGACCAGCATCGGGCCCACGATCCAGGCACTGAACAGGTTCGCGGCCTGCCGCCTGCCTGACCAGGGAGACGTCCGAGGACCACGTCTTGCGTGGCGTGGTGCGGGTGAACGGCGTGCGTACCCGCAGGGTGAGGGCACCGCAGATCACCCCGAGCACCACCCCGACCGCGCCGATGACGACACCCTGCATCGAGCCGGGCACGTCGTCGGCCAGGCTGACCAGGCCGAAGATCAACAGGAACGCCCCGACGACGAGCAGGCCGACGCAGTAGACGATCAGCGTGACCCTGAGGTTGGCGCGGGAGTCCTCCGGGTCGCGCTTCAGCTGGGCGGGGGTGGCGACCAGGCCGGGCAAGTCCTCCGCCTGCGCCTCGATCGCCCGGCGGGTGGCCAGGTCCGCCCAGTGGGTGGCGGCCACGGCCGGTGGGATCAACGCGATCGCGACGAGGGTGACGATGCCGATGCTGTACCGGGCCAGGGCATCGAACTGGCGCCAGGGCCGGGCCAGCTCGATCGCCCCCTCCTCCAGGACCAGGAGGCAGACCAGCACCACCAGGAACGTGATCAGGGCGCCGTAGAGCAGGTACCAGACGACGTGTTCGACGATCCTCGGCAGGGCCGGGGTCGAGAACTCGCTGTAGCGCAGTCTGGGTCTCGGGTCGGCCACGGGAGTCATTGTGTCAGGCGAGCACGTGGCAACCGATCGCCGCGGCAGCAGCCACGTTGAGGGAATCGACCCCGCGGGCCATCGGGATGGTGGCCACGATGTCGGCCGCTGCCAGCCAGGTGCGGCTCAGGCCGGCACCCTCGGTGCCGAGCATCATCGCGACCGGCCGGTCCCCCACCAACGCAGGCACCTCGGTGAGCTCGACAGCCTCGTCGCTCAGCGCGAGCGCTACCAGCACGACCCCGGCTTCGCGCAGGCGGACGAGGTCGTCATCGCCTCCCATCCGGGCCCAGGGCAGGCTGAAGACGGTGCCCATGGCGGTCTTGACCGACCGGCGGTACAGCGGGTCGGCCGATCGGGGCGACAGCAGCAGCCCGTCCCAGCCGAGGCCGGCGGTGCAGCGGATGATGGCCCCCAGGTTCGTGTGGTCGACGATCTCCTCGACCAGCACCAGGCGTCGCATGCCGAGCAGGTCCTCCACCCGGGCCGTTGGGCGCCGGTGGAACGAACCCAGTGCACCGCGGTGCACATGGAAGCCGGTGACCTGTTCGGCCAGCGCCTCATCGACGAGGTAGACCGGCACGTCCAGCGGTTCGACCAGGTCACGCAGCCCGTCCCACCACCGCGGGGCCAGCATCAATGAGCGCGGGGCGAAGCCGGCCTCGAGCGCACGCTCGATGATCTTGTGGCCCTCGGCGATGAACAGGCCGTGCTCCGACTCGATGCTGTGGCGCAACTGGGTCTCGCGCAGCCTCACGTAGTCACCCAGTCGGGCATCGGCCGGGTCGGTGATCTCAAACAGCGTGGCCACCCGAGCACTCTAGTGGGGCCGCCCGCGTGCTGCCCTCGTCCTGACCGGCCGGTGTCTGCGTTTGGGGGGTGCGTCAACGGATGGCTGATCGGGGTTTTAGTGTGTGTCCATGCCAGAATCCCTCAAGCTCACCAGTCCTGAGACCACCGTCGAGCTGACCGTGACCGATGGCGCCATCCGCGCCACCGACCTGCGGCAGGTCGCCACCGATCAGGGGCCGCTGGCCAGCTACGACCCCGGCCTGGTCAACACCGCCAGCTGCCGCAGCGCCATCACCTACATCGATGGTGACGCCGGCATCCTGGAGTACCGCGGTTACCCGATCGAGCAATTGGCTGCCAACGCCACCCACCTGGAGGTGGCCTACCTGCTGCTCTACGGCGAGTTGCCCACCCCCGAGCAGTTGACCGCCTGGGAGAACCGGGTCAACAACCACCGCTTCGTCCACGAGAACGTGCGCAGCATCATCCAGTCCTACCGCTACGACGCCCACCCGATGGCCAAGCTGATGAGCGGCGTGGCCTCGATGCACACCTTCTACCCCAGCGCCCGCCAGATCGACGACCCCGAAGCGCGTGAGCGCAACATCGTGCGGCTGCTGGCCAAGATCCCGACCATGGCCGCCTGGGCCTACCGGCACTCGATCGGACGCCACTACGTCTACCCCAACGACGAACTGGGCTACGTCGACAACTTCCTGGCCATGCTGTTCCAGAGCCAGCAGTTGGTCTACCGGGCCGACCCGCGGGTGACCCGCGCCCTGGAAATCCTGTTCATCCTGCACGCCGACCACGAGCAGAACTGCTCCACCAACGCGGTTCGTGCGGTCGCCTCGGCCGGCAATGACGTTTACACCTCCGTCGGTGCCGGCATCGGCGCCCTGTTCGGCCCGCTGCACGGCGGCGCCAACGAGGCGGTGCTGAAGATGCTCGGAGAGATCGGCAGCGTCGACCGGGTGCCCGAGTTCGTCGAGGGCGTGAAGAACGGCGGGGCCCGGCTGATGGGCTTCGGCCACCGCGTCTACAAGAACTACGACCCCCGCGCCCGCATCATCAAGCGCGCCTGCGAAGACGTCTTCGAGGTCACCGGGGTCAACCCGCTGCTGCAGGTCGCCCTCGAGCTCGAGAAGTACGCCCTGGAGGACGAGTACTTCATCAAGCGTCGCCTCTACCCCAACGTGGACTTCTACTCCGGCCTGATCTACGAGGCGCTGAAGTTCCCGCCGGAGATGTTCACCGTGCTGTTCGCCGTACCGCGCACCTCCGGCTGGGCCGCCCAATGGCTCGAGGGCATCACCGACCCCCAGCAGCGGATCACCCGCCCGAAGCAGGTCTACACCGGCCACCGCAACCGGCAGTTCATCGCCGCCGACGAGCGCTGAGACCCCGGACGACCCCCGGCGCTGCGGGCGCCGGGGGTCGTCTGTCGCCGACACCGTCGTCCGCTGTCCCCGCGCAGCCCCGTCCGACCTGCAATCCTTGCGCCGCAGCAACGAATACACCCCGCCAGACCCGGACGAGGTGTATTCCTTGCACTCACGCAAAGAATGCAGGTCGGGGTTGAGCGGGCCCCAACCACCCCTCGACCTACTGGGTGGGGTCGATCGGCTCGGGGTGTGCGCCGGGCTGGGACGCATGCCAGTCGGTGGACGGCCGTCCGCTGGTGTCCCAGGCCTGGTTCGGGGCCGACGCGGCATGCGCCTGTCCCTCGGTGGCCTCGAAGGGTGAACCATAGGCCTGCCCGGCATCCGAGGGTGCCTGCTGGCCCTCCAGGGCCGGCTGCCCAGCCGGGTTCACCGCGGGAAGTGACGCCCGGCCCTTCGACGACTTCGGCTTGGTCCCGATGCCACCACCCTCGAGCGCGCGGGCCTCGGCGATGGCCTTCTCGACCGCCGCGTCCGAATCAGCCTTTTCACGCTGCTTCTGTTCCTCGATCTCGGCGAACACGTCGACCCGTTCGGGGGCGCTGAACTCGCCCGTGGGTTCCTCCCCGGCCAGCCGGGGGGCGCCACCGGACTCACCGCCCATGACCTGGCCGAGGCCTTTGAGGGCGTCGTTGAGTTCGCTGGGCACGATCCACATCTTGTTCGAGTCACCCTGGGCGAGGGTGGGCAGCATCTGCAGGTACTGGTAGGCCAGCAACCCCTGGCTGGGACGGCCGGCGTGGATGGCCCCGAAGACGGTGGTGATGGCCTGCGCCTCACCCTCGGCCTTCAGCATCTGGGCCTGACGTTCGGCCTGGGCACGCAGCACGGTCGCCTCCCGCTCACCCTGGGCCCGCAGGATCGCCGACTCCCGGTCGCCGCCGGCGGACAGGATCTGGGCCTGCCGTTGGCCCTCGGCGAGCAGCACCTTGGCGCGCTTCTCACGCTCGGCACGCGCGCTCATCTCCATCGCGTCACGGATGGTCGGCGGCGGTTCGATGGCGCGCAGCTCGACCCGGTTGACCTTGATGCCCCACTTGCCGGTGGCTTCGTCGAGCACGGCCCGCAGGCGGGCGTTGATCTCCTCACGTGAGGTGAGTGCCGCCTCCAGGTCCATGCCGCCGATGATGTTGCGCAGGGTGGTCATGGTCAGCTGTTCGATGGCGGCGCGGTAGCTCTGCGCCTCGTAGGCCGCCCGCACCGGGTCGACGATCTGGAAGTAGATCACCGAGTCGATGTTGACCATCAGGTTGTCCTCGGTGATCACCCCCTGCGGTGGGAAGGGCACCACTTGCTCGCGCATGTCGAGGGTGTAGCGCACGCGGTCGAAGATCGGGATGACCAGGTGTGGCCCCGGTTCGAGTGGGCGCCGGTACTTGCCGAGGCGTTCCACCAGCCCGATCCGCTGCTGGCTGATGATCTTCAGGCTCTGCGAGAGCGCGATGATCACGAACACGACGAGTACGGCGATGATGATGATCTGCATGGCAGCCTCCTAGTGGCCAAGCATGGGGTCGGACCCGCCGTGGTCCAGGTCAGGTGGTGGGGCCTCCAACGGGTAGACCATCAAGGTGGTGCCGTTGACCTCCTGCACCTCGACCTTCTGGCCGAACGCGACCCGGCCGGGGACGACGAGTTTGGCGTTCCAGACCTGTCCCTCGACCTTCACCTCGCCACCGTCATCGGTGATCTCGGCGGTGGCGGTGGCCTGGGCCCCGACGAGCTGGTTCAACGAGTTGCGGTAGCCCGGGGCCTTGCGGACTCGTTCCAGCAGGGTCGGGCGGGCCAGCAGCAACAGCAGCACCGAGACGACCAGCGCCACCAGCACCTGGACGACGATGAACCCGGGCAGCACCAGTGCGGTCAGCCCGCCGGCGACCGCGCCGCCGGCCAGCATCAGCAAGGTCATGTCCAGGGTGAGCATCTCGGCGGTGCCCAGTACCAGCCCCAGGCCGAACCAGCCGGCCCACAGGTTCTCCCTGATCCACTCCCCGAAGTCCATGACGTGCTCCCGCCTACTGCGGCACCCTCAGGCCGTCGGTGGTCATGGGGGCCGCAACCCCATTCTCCCCCACCGCGGCAACTCCCACCTGGGGGACGTCTGCCCTGGCCGGGGCGCTGTTGCGCACGGCCCGCGCGGTCCAGCGACCGTCCTCGTGGCCGACCTTCAGCGGCAGGTCGAAGGTGGCGCTCAGGTTTTCGTCGGTGAGCACCTCGCTGATCGGGCCGGAGGCGACGACACGGCCCTGGCGCAGCAGCAGCGCGTGGGTGATGCCCTCGGGGATCTCTTCGATGTGATGGGTGACCAGCACCGTGGCCGGGGCCTCTTCGTCCAGGCAGATCTCGCTGAGCGTGCTGACCAGCGATTCGCGGCCGGTCAGGTCGAGGCCGGCGCCGGGTTCGTCCAGCAGCAGCAGCTCGGGGTCGGTCATCAGCGCGCGGGCGATCTGCACCCGCTTGCGCTCCCCCTCGGACAGGGTGCCGAAGGTGCGTGCCGCGAGGTGGTCGACCCGCAACTGGCGCAGCAGGCCCTGGGCGCGTTCCACGTCCATCGGGTCGTAGTCCTCACGCCAACGCCCCATCACGGCGTAGCTGGCTGACATGACCACGTCGTCGACGCGCTCACCGCGGGGAATCCGGTCCTGGATCGCGGCCGAGGAGACGCCGATGCGGGGCCGCAGCTCGAACACGTCGACGGCACCCAGCAGTTCGTCCAGCAGCCCGACCAGGCCGCTGGTCGGGTGCAGCTGCGCGGCCAGCACCTGCATCAGGGTCGTCTTGCCGGCGCCGTTGGGCCCGATGACCACCCAGCGTTCACCTTCGGCGACCTGCCAGGTGATGTCGTCCAACAGTTTCGCGCCACCCCGGACGACGTCGACACCGGCGAGTTCCACCACTGAGCTCATGGCTCCCAACCTACACAATCACCGCCACCGGGCTGCCGCGGCCCGCGGCATAGGCTGGGGTGCGTGACTTTGCTGCTGCCACGGCTGGCGGTGCTGCTGAACTCGATGGACGCCGGCCGCGTGAACCCGTCGGAGGCCGAGCATGCGCTGGCCGGTCAGGTGCACCTGGTCGAGGACCCCGAACAGCGCCTGGGGCTCGGTCACCACCCGACCCTGCGGCTGGCGATGGCGCAGATGCCGAGGTTGCCGGGGCCGGGCGGGTGGGTGCTGGCACTGGTGACACCCGGACGACTCGGTGGGCTGCGTGGCCCGGCCGCGTTGAACCAGTCAGCGCTGGCGTCGGTGCCGGAACCGGAGTTGGGGGCGGTGGCGGTGGTGCTGCGTCACGACGGGCTGCTGGCCTGGCAGGCCGCGGCGGCCATTCCCGAGGAGGAGTCGGTGGACGAGGAGGTGCTCAGCCTGGTGCTGTCCGGGGCGGAGCGCCCGCTGTCGCCTGCCACGCCCACCGAGGCCGGGCGCCAGTTGGCCCAGGTGATGGCCGCCTCCACCGCTGCCCTGGAGGCGATGGCGGTGGCGGCCGGGCGACGCCCCGACCCGGCGGCGACAGTGCAGCTGGGCGGCAGCTACCCGGCGAGCAGCCAAGTGCTGCTCGACCAGGCCATGACGGTGCTGGCGGTCGTTGAGGCAGCACACCGCTGGGAGGCGGAACTGCCGCATTCCCACGCGGTGACCAGCCGCTCGGGAGCGCTGGCATCGCTGCGCGCCGCCGCGCTGGATGCCGTGCAGGCAGCCGTGTCGTGGCCCACCCACCTGATGGTCTGAACCCGCAGCGGGCGTCGGCCAGCAATGGGCGCGGGTCAGCGGCGCGGGAAGGCAGCGGCCAGCTGCAGCTGGTCCTCGAGCAGTTGCGGGACATCGGCCCGCAGCCGCCGGTAGAGCTCCACCTCCTGGGGGTCGGTGGCGACCACCTCGCCCTGGTCCACCCCGGGCCGCAGCAGGCCCAGCCCCTCGTCCAGCGTGGTGGCGCGACCCACGGCGAGCAGGCCCAGCGCCGCCGCCCCGAGGCTCGCGCTGCCGTCGCTGCCCACCACGGTCAGCGGACGACCCAGCACCGAGGCGATGATGTGGGCCCAGACGGCAGACCGGAACGCACCACCACTGGCGTGCACGGAGGTCACCGGGCTGACCTGGCCCAGGGCGTCGGTGATGCCGGCGAACTGCATGGCCACGCCCTCCATGGCAGCCCTGACCAGGTGGCCACGCCCGTGGTGTCGCTGCAGCCCCATCAGGGTGCCGTGCAGCGACGGGTCCCACAGGGGGGCCCGCTCGGCGATCAGGTAGGGCACCATCACCAGGCCCTCACTGCCGGGCGGTACTCGCCCGGCCAGCTCGAACAGGTCGGCGAAACTGCGGTCGGGGCCCTCGGTGAGCAGGTCGAAGCCCAGCAGGTCGAGCAGCCAGCTGATCACCCCGCCGCCGTTGGACAGCGGCCCGCCGACCACCCAGCTGCCCGGCGTCAGCGCCAGGCAGAACAGGGTGCCGCGGTCGTCCACGCCGGGTTCGTCGACGAAGGTGCGCACGGCACCGCTGTTGCCCAGGGTGAGCCCACCCACACCGGGGACGAGCGCCCCCACCCCGATGTTGGCCAGCGGCCCGTCGCCGGCCCCGAGCACCACCGGCAGCCCGGCGGGCAGGCCGCAGCGCCCGGCGGCAGCAGCGCCCAACGGCAGGGTGTCGGTGATTTCGTGGACGTCGGCGAGCTGGTCGGCGGTGATGCCGGCCAGTTCGAGCAGACCCTCGTCCCACTGCCGGGTGTGCATGGCCAATAGCCCGCTCGCCGAGGCACTGTTGACCTCACTGGTGAGCCGGCCGGTGAGGTGCCAGACGACGTAGTCCTTCAGCCCCACCCACCAGCGCACCCTGGCCTGGGGGTCGTGCCGGGCGAACCACATCAGCTTGGTCAGCGGTGACATCGGGTGCACCGGGACGCCCGACAGGTGGTGCACGTCGAAGGCCTGGCTCGACTCGTACAGGGCGGCGCACTCATCGGTGGAGCGGGAGTCGGCCCAGGTCACCAGTGGGGTCACCGGACGGTGGTCGGCGTCCAGGCCGACCAGTCCGTGCATGGCCGCACTGCACGAGATCGCCAGCACCGGTGTACCGTCGAGCTGCTGGGCCAGGTCTGCCAGCGCGGCCAGCACCGCGTCGACGATCTGGTCGGGGTCCTGCTCCTCACGCCCGGGAGCAGGGCGCAACAGGGGGAACTCGCGGCGGACCGTGATGGCCCGGCCACCCCCGATGGGGTGTGCGGTGGCCTTGACGGCGGTGGTGCCGACATCGAGGCCGATGATCACCTGCGATGGCGCTGAGTCCCCCTGTTGCATGGCCTCATCCTTGCCCAAGTTCCTCCACCAGTGCCACCACGAGGGCCACCAGTTCGGCGTCGTCAGCCAGGTCGGCCCCGAGCAGCCGCAGCACTCCGGTCACGGCCTCCTCGGGGGTTCCGGTGGTGGCGGCATCGACGTAGGGCGGGGCAGCGGCATCGGTGATGGGGGTGGTGTGGCCCTGCAGGTGGCGGATCCAGGCGGCGACACCGCGGGCTGCCCCGCGTCCGTCACGGCCGGCGGCCCGTTCGGCGCGCAGGGCGGGCAGCAGCCGCACCGGCACCTTCTGGGATCCGTCGGCGGCGATCTGGGCCAGCAGGTGGCGGATCTGGCGGTTCTCGAAGCGGCTGACCAGCGCGGCCCGGTAGGCGACGATGTCCGACTCGGGCACCGACAGGTGGCGGGCGGCCTCGTCCCACCACTGTTCGACCCAGTCACGCACCACCGGGTCGGTGATGGCCTCGGAGACCACCTCGTGGCCGCGGGCGGGCGCGGCGTAGGCCATCAGCGTGTGCGAGCCGTTGAGCAGCCACAGCTTGCGCTGTTCGAAGGGTTCGACATCGTCGACGAAGTTGGCATCCCAACCCGGACGACCCGCGGGGAAGTCGCCGGCGACGACCCATTCGGTGAACGGTTCGGTGACCACCGGGGCGGCGTCGGTGCGGCCGGTCTGTTCGGTGACCGCGGCGATCTCGGCGTCGGTGGTGCGGGGGGTGATCCGGTCGACCATGGAGGTGACGAAGCTGTGCTGGTGGACCAGGTCGAGCAGGGCGGGGTCGACGGCCTCGGCGAGGCTGAGGGTGACCCGGCCGGCCACTCCCCCGTTGTCGGGCAGGTTGTCGCAGGACAGCACCGCGACGGGGCCACCGCCGGCGTCGCGGCGGGCGATCATGCCGGCGACCAGTTTGCCGGGAGCGGTGCGGACGTCAGCCAGGTTCCCGGCGGCCAGTGCCTCCCGGTCGGCGACCACGGTCGGGTTGGTCAGGTCGATGCCGCCGTCGGCGCCACGCAGGTAGCCGGCCTCGGTGACCGTCAGGGTCACCACGGCGAGTTCGGGAGCACGCCAGTAGTCGAGCCAGGCCTCGAGGTCGGTGCCGGCGTGGACGGCCGAGACCGAGCTGATCACCTGCGGCTGGTCGCCGTCGTCGGCGCGCACGAGCAGGGTGTAGAGGCCGTCCTGGGGCCCGAGCTGGTCGGCCAGGGTGGTGGAGCGACCGCAGAAGGCGGCGATGCCCCACTGGTCGGCGTCGGGGGCGTGTTCGGTGTACCAGGCCTGGTGGGCCCGGAAGAAGTTCCCCAGGCCGAGGTGGACGATGCGGACGGGGGCGGCGGGACGTCCGTCGCCGGCGGCACGCGACAGGGTGGGGAGTGAATCGTTCACAGCTGGAACACCTTTCGGGGGTTGTCGACCACCAGGGAGTGGATGGTCTCGAGTGCTTCGTCCTCGTCCAACCGGTGTTCAACGACCAGGTCTGCCAGGTGGCAGGCGTCGAGCCGGCGGGACATGTCATGGCGGGTGGGAATGGAGCAGAACGCTCGGGTGTCGTCGATGAACCCCGAGGTGCGGGTGAAACCTGCCGTCTCGGTGACCGCGCGGCGGTAGCGCTTGATCGCGTCGGGGGCGTCGAGGAACCACCAGGGCACGCCTGCGTACACGCTGGGGTAGAACCCGGCCAGCGGTGCGATCTCGCGGCTGAACACGGTCTCGTCGAGGGTGAACAGGACGAGAGTCAGGTTCGGGTGGGTGCCGAAGGACTCCAGGGCGGGTTGCAGCGCGCGGGTCACCTCGACGCTGATCGGGATGTCGGCGCCGATGTCGGCGCCGTAGCGTTCGAAGCTTGGCCGGTGGTGGTCGCGGGCCACCGCCGGGTGCAGGGTCATGGTCAGGCCGTCCTCGCAGGCCATCCGTACCTGGTGCCAGACCAGGTGGCGGCGCAGTGCGGTGGCCTGTTCGGTGGTGATGCTGCCGCTGAGGCCGAGCTGGTAGAGCCGGTTGGCCTCGTCCTCGTCAAGGCGGGTGGTGCCCAGGTCGGCGTGGGAGTGGTCGGCTGACACTGCGCCGTGCTGCTGGAAGTAGGCGCGGCGGTCCTGCAGTGCGGCCAGGAAGCCGGGCAGGTCGTCCACCGGCACCCCGCTGGTCTCACCGAGCCGCTGCACCAGGGAGGCCCAGCCGGGGTGGGCGGCCTCCAGGTACTTGTCGGGGCGGAAGGTGGGCACGACCCGGCGGGTGAAGCTGCCGTCCGACCGCAGCGCCGCGTGGTGGGTGAGGTCGTCACAGGGGGCGTCGGTGGTGGCCAGCACGGCGATGTCGAAACGTTCCATCAGGCGGCGCGCCGAGTTGGCGGGGTCGGCCAGCCAGGCGGCGATGGTGTCGTAGAGCCGGTCGGCGGACTCGCGGCTCGGCTTCTCGGTGATCCCGAACATCTCGACGAACTGGTTCTCGAGCCAGTAGCGCACCGGGGTGCCGCGGAAGTCGGCCCAGTGCTCGCACAGGTGGGCGAAGGCGCGCCGTGCGGCCGGTTCGTCGAGGCGGCCCTGCCCCACGCCCAGTTCGTGCAGCGGCACCCCGTTGGCGTGCATCAGCCGGGTGACGTAGTGGTCGGGGGTGATCAGCAGTGCGGCCGGGTCGTCGAAGCTGATGTCCTCGGCGATCCACTGGGCGGGCACGTGCGAGTGGGGCGAGATGATCGGCAGGTCGGCGACCGAGGCGTGCAGCCGTCGGGCCACGGCGCGGGTGCGCTCGTCGGCCGGGAACAGCCGGTCGGGGTACAGCCGCAGTGACGTCGTGGTCATGAGTCCCACTGTGGTTGCCCGGCCGCGGCTGCGGCAACGGGTTGCCATCGGTTGCCAGTCCTGACCCGGACGAGCCGCTGTTTCGGGGTCCTGCCCGGGCCCGACCCGGGTACGGCAACTCGCGGCAAGTGGTTGCGCAGGCTGCGGGGGCGGCGTGGAATGGGGGGATCGACCAGATGAGGAGTTGCCGTGACCCAGATTGAAGCCGACCTGATCGGCGGGCCGGACCAGCATGTCATCGACGACCAGCTGGACGCGTTCATCCAGAAGAGCCTCGCCGGGGCCGACCTGGACGGCAAGGATGTCGTCCTGGTGATCCCCGACGGCACCCGCAGTTGCCCGCTGCCGCTGGTGCTGGGGCTGCTGCACCGCCACCTGGTCGACAAGGTGGCGAAGCTGACCGCCGTGATCGCCCTGGGCACCCACTCCTACATGGAACCCGACGAGATCGCCCGGATGGTCGGCGGTGACCCCGAAGAGACCTACCCGGGGATGGCTGTCGTCAACCACGAGTGGGCCGACCCCGACATGCTGGTCAACGTCGGCCACATTCCCGGTGAGCGGATCTCGGAGTTGTCCGAGGGACGCCTCGACGTGGGCGCGAACATCCTGATCAACCGGCACGTGGTCGAGTCCGACGTGGCGATCGTGGTGGGCCCGGTCTTCCCGCACGAGGTGGTCGGCATCTCGGGCGGCAACAAGTACTTCATCCCCGGGGTGGCCTCGCAGGAGTTCATCGACATGACCCACTGGGTCGGGGCGCTGATCACCAGCTACGAGATCATCGGCACGACCGGCATCACCCCCGTGCGGGCCATGATCAACGAGGGTGCTGCGCTGATCCCGACCCAGCGGCTGGCGCTGTGCCTGGTCGTCGAGTCGGGCAGCGGCCTGATCGAGGCGGCCGCCTGGGGCACTGCCGAGGACTCGTGGGCAAAGGCGGCGGCGATCGCCGCCGAGACCCACGTGAAGTACGTCGAGAAGCCGTTCACCCGGGTGCTGTCGATCATGGCTGAGCGCTATGAGGACATCTGGACCGCTGCCAAGGGGTTCTACAAGCTGGAGCCGGCGGTGGCCGACGGCGGTGAAGTGATCATCTACGCCCCGCACGTCACCGAGGTCTCGGAGACCCACCACGAGATCCACGAGGTCGGCTACCACTGCCGCGACTACTTCGTGAAGCAGTGGGACAAGTTCAAGGACGTCCACTGGGGGGTGCTGGCCCATTCCACCCACCTGCGCGGCAAGGGCACCTACAACGCCGAGACCGGTGAGGAGAAGCTGCGGGTCAAGGTGACCCTGGCCACGCAGATCCCCCGGGAGGTGTGCGAGTCGATCAACCTGGGTTACCTGGACCCTGCCGAGGTCGACATCGCCGCCTTCGAGGCCGCCCCCGATACCTTCGTCGTCCCCAATGCCGGGGAGGTGCTCTACCGGGTCAGGTGATAGCCGGGTCAGGTGATAGCCTGCAGGTACGTGCTCCGGGGTCGGTGCAATTCCGAACCGGCGGTAACAGTCCGCGACCCACCCGCATTCGCTGGGGTGGTTGACCTGGTGGAACTCCAGGACCGACGGTGAAAGTCCGGAGGGGAGGCAGCACGAACGGGACGCACCTTGGGGTGTGCCCCGAAGGCATGGCACCTGTAGCCGTTCCGTCAACCCGGAGTCCGTCGTGTTACACGCCGACAGGACGAGGGAGGGCGATGATGACCGCGGGTCACCCCGACGACGAATGCTGGCTGCGTCGCGCCCTCGAGCTGGCCACCCGCTCCCCCGCCCCCGACCCGAACCCGCGCGTCGGTGCGGTCATCGTGCGCGACCAGGTGCTGCTCGGTGAGGGCTGGCACCACGGTGCCGGCACCCCGCACGCCGAGGTCGAGGCCCTGCGCGCCGCCGGTGATGCGCGGGGTGCCACCGCCTACGTCTCCCTCGAGCCGTGCAACCACACCGGACGAACCGCTGCCTGCGCGCTGGCGTTGATCGAGGCCGGCGTCAGCCGGGTGGTCTACGCCCAGCCCGACCCCAACCCGGTCGCTGCCGGCGGGGCGAGCACCCTGCGGCAGGCCGGTATCGAGGTGGCCGGTGGCCTGCTCGCCGAGCAGGCCGAAGCCCTGAACCGGGGCTGGTCGTTCTCGGTGCGCCACGGCCGACCGCGGGTGACCTGGAAGTTCGCCTCGACCCTCGACGGGCGCAGCGCCGCCGCCGACGGCACCAGCCAGTGGATCACCGGTGGGGCGGCCCGCGCCGACGTGCACCGGCTGCGCGACGGTTTCGGTGCGGTGGTGGTGGGCACCGGCACCGCCCTGGCCGACAACCCCCGCCTGACGGTCCGCACCGACCCCCCGCCGCTGCGCCAGCCCCTGCGGGTCGTGGTGGGTCGGCGTGACCTGCCGCCCACCGCCAACCTGCTGGACGGGTCGGTCGAAACGTTGCAGGTGCGCAGCCATGACCCTGCCGAGGTGCTGGCGGCCTGCCATGCCCGCGGCATCCACGAGGTTTGGCTGGAGGGTGGCCCGGTGCTGGCCGCCGCCTTCCTGCGCGCCGGGCTGGTCGACGAGGTCATCGCCTACCTCGCCGGCGCCCTGCTGGGGGCCGGCGCCCAGGCGGTGGCCGACCTCGGCGTCGGCACCATCGACCAGGCCCACCGGTTCAGCCTGGTCGACGTCACCCGGCTGGACGACGACGTCCGGCTCACCCTTGCTCCCCGTCCGACCGAGATTCCCCGTCCGAGCGAGATTCGCCGTCCGAGCGGCGTTGCCCACTCCACCGACCTGCAGGAGGCCGACTGATGTTCACCGGAATCGTCGAGGAGGTGGGCACGGTGCTCACCATCGAGCAGCAGGCCCGCTCCGCAGTCCTGGCCGTGACCGGCCCACTGGTCACCAGTGACGCCGCTCCGGGCGACTCGATCTGTGTCAACGGGGTGTGCCTCACCGTGGTCGACCTGGTTGAGGGCCACGACGGCCGGGCCTTCAGCGTGGATGTCATGGCCGAGACCCTGGACCGGTCAAGCCTGGGTGGGCTGCAGGTGGGCTCCCCGGTCAACCTGGAACGAGCGATGCCGGCCACCGGCAGGTTCAGCGGGCACATCGTGCAGGGCCATGTCGACGGCACCGGCCGGATCATCGAGATCGTCCCCGGCGAGAAGTGGCAGGTCGTGAAGGTCAGCCTCGACCCGGCCCTGAGCCGCTACGTCGTCGAGAAGGGGTCGATCTCGCTCGACGGGGTCTCGCTGACGGTGGCCTCGACCAGTGAGCCCGGCGCCGAGCAGGCGTGGTTCACGGTCTCGCTGATCCCCACCACGCTGGCCGGGACGATCCTGGGCACGGCCCGGGTCGGCCAGGTGGTCAACCTCGAGGTGGACGTGCTGGCCAAGTACGTCGAACGCATGCTGGCCCGCGAAGAAGGACTACCCGTGGGGGTGCAGGGGGTCACCCCCCGCGAAGGACTGGAGCCCCAACGATGACCGCGCCGCTGGAACTGAGCATCGTCACCGACCCCGACCGGGTCGAGCACTGCGCGACCACCCGGATGCCCACCGAGCACGGCACCTTCACCGCCCATGTCTACCGCGACCTGCTCACCGGCGCCGAACATGTCGCGCTGGTCAGCCCCGGTGGCCTGGAGGGCACCCGGCTGTCGACGCCGCTGGTCAGGATGCATTCCGAGTGCCTGACCGGTGACGTGTTCGGGTCACTGCGCTGCGACTGCGGCCCGCAGCTGCAGCGTTCCATGCAGGAGGTGGCCGAGCGGGGTGGTGCGGTGATCTACCTGCGGGGGCATGAGGGCCGCGGGGTGGGGCTGGCAGCCAAGCTGCAGGCCTACGCCCTGCAGGACCAGGGCGTGGACACCGTCGATGCCCAGCTCGAGCTGGGCCTGCCGGTGGATGCCCGTGAGTACGGTGCCGCGGTGGCCATGCTCGCCGACCTCGGCATCGACCGGATTGCGCTGCTGACCAACAACCCGGCGAAAGTCGAGGCCCTGCGCGCCGCCGGCATCGTCATCGACCAGGTCGAGTCGGTGGAGATCCCGCCGAACCCCGACAACGAGTTCTACCTGCAGACCAAACGTGACCGGATGCGCCACCGCATCCTGCTCGACCAGATGGAGGCCTGACATGGTCAACCCCGGAATCCCCATCCTGTCCCCCGAGGGCGCCGGTCGCCGCATCGCGATCGTCGCCTCGCAGTGGCACACCACGATCATGGACGGGCTGATCAACGGCGCCCAGCAGTCGCTGGCCCGCGCCGGTGTCGACGACGTCACCCTGGTGCGGGTGCCCGGCTCGTTCGAGCTGCCGGTGGCCTGCGCCCGGCTCGCCGACCACTTCGACGCCCTGGTGGCCCTGGGGGTGGTGATCCGGGGCGACACCCCGCACTTCGACTACGTCTGCCAGGCCGCGACCCACGGGCTGACGCAGGTGGCGATCAACACCGGCAAGCCGGTCGGGTTCGGCGTCCTGACCTGTGATGACGAGGCCCAGGCCCTGGACCGGGCGGGACTGGAAGGTTCCAGCGAGGACAAGGGCGCCCAGGCGGTCGAGGCAGTGCTGATGACCCTGTCGGCGGTCGAGCGGGCGCTGGCCGGGCTCACCGACGCTCGGTAGCCGGGGGTCCGGTCGACGCGCGCACCTTCAGCAACACCGGCATCACGACCGGCGCCTGGGAACGCCAGGTGGCGCCCTTGATCAGCCCGATCAGGTTGGAGATCCCCAGCGCACCCAGCCGCGCCAGCGGGGCGGCCACGGTGGTCAGCTGCGGCGTGACCAGTTCGGCGCCGAAGGCGTTGTCGAAGCCGATGATGCTCATCTGCTCGGGTACCCGCACCCAGCGGTCGCGCAGCGCCTGCAGCAGCCCGAAGGCCATCAGGTCGTTGTAGCAGACCACCGCCTTCGCACCGCGGGCCAGCAGTTCGTCGGCGATCTTGTGGCCCTCGCGCATGTTGGGGTGGAAGGGCCCGATCCGGTGCGACGTGAGCACCAGCTCGATGGAGGCTTCCCGCATGGCCCGCCAGCGCACCCCGTCCGCCCAGCTCGCTTCCGGCCCGGCGACGTACCACAAGTGGGTGTGGCCGAGTTCGGCCAGGTGCTCCACCGCCCGACGCATCCCGCGTTCGTTGTCGGTGATGATGCTGGGCATCCCCTGCACGTCGCGGTTGAGCACCACCACCGGCATCTGTTTGCCGAGCTGGCGCAGGTGCGTGTCCGAGATGCGTGAGCTGGCCACCATCATCGCGTCGATCAACGGCATCGCCCGGCCCATGTTGCGGCGTTCGATCTCCTCGTCCTCCTGGGCATCGATCAGCAGCACCGAGTAGCCGTGTTCGGCGGCGGCCGCCTCGGCGCCGCGGATGATCCCGAAGTAGAAGGGGTTGGTCACATCCGAGACCGACAGCCCGATGGCGCGCTTCGTCGAGGGCAGGGTGGGGGGCGCCTCGATCGTTTCGGTGCGGTAGCCGAGGTCCTGGGCGACGGCGCGGATGCGGGCTGCTGTTCGGGCACTCACACGTCCGGGCCTGGCGAAGGTCCGGCTGACGGTGGAGGGGCTCACGCCGGCTGCGACGGCCACGTCATAAATGGTTACCGCAGGCCCGAAAGCATCATTGCTCACGCCGTCATGCTAGGCGACACCACGTCGCATGTATGGGCGGGGGTGTGACAAAGTCCTCAAACCCGGTAGTGTCGCGACTTGCGGCGGCTTACCTGCGGATGTCACCTGCATCCAACGAAGGGATCCCCCGATGCTGCGTCCCCAGGACAGCTCGACCCGTGAACGCAAGAACCCTCAGTGGCATGTGGGACTTCCGCCTCGACCCCGACGGCGTGGGGCGTGAGCAGGTGGTTCGCCGGAGCGCTGGCGGATGCGCGCAAGATGCCGGTCCCGGCGAGTTTCAACGACCTGGTGACCGACACCGCGACTCGTGAGTACTTCGGCGACATCTGGTACCAGACCACGGTGCGGGTGCCGCGCGGCTGGGACGAGCAGCGCATCGCGCTGTACGTCGAGTCGGCCACCCACCGTGCGACCGTGTGGGTGGACGAGGCCGAAGTGGTCAGCCACGAGGGCGGCTACCTCCCCTTCGAGGCCGACCTGACCGACGTCGTGGACCCGGGCCAACTCGTCCGGTTGACGATCTGTATGAACAACTCGCTGAACTTCCAGTCCGTGCCCCCGGGTGTGGTCGAGGACACCCCGGCCGGCCCCCGCCAGGATACTGGCACGACTTCTTCAACTACGCAGGGATCCATCGTCCGGTGTGGTTGCACTCGATCCCGAAGGCGCACCTCAGCGACGTGACGGTGGACACCGGCTTGGACGAGGGCGTGGGCACTGTCGGCTACACCGTGGACACCCGGGCCGCCGAGGGCCTGGGGGTGCGGGTGGTGCTGCGCGACGAGGACGGCATCGAGGTGGCCACCGCGGAGGGGCACCGGGGCGAACTGACGGTGGCCGATGTGCGGCCGTGGCGCCCGCTGGACGCCTACCTGTACGACCTGGAGGTGCAGGTGGTCGACGGCGACGACGTGGTCGACTCCTTCCACCAGGCGGTCGGGGTGCGGACCGTCGAGGTGCGCGGTACGCAGTTCCTGATCAACGGTGAGCCGTTCCACTTCAAGGGGTTCGGCATGCACGAGGACCACGTCACCATCGGCAAACACAGACCGACCCCACTCGTCCGGTGGGGTTCGTCAACGTGATGCTGGCCCCGCACGGCCAGTGCCGGGTGAGCCAGTTCGGCGAGGTGATCATGCTGAACCGCTACTACGGCTGGTACGTGCAGACCGCTGACCTGGCCAACGCCGAGGTCGCGATGCGCGCCGAGACCGCCGGCTGGGCGGGCGAGGGCAAGCCGATCATCTTCACCGAGTACGGGGCCGCCACCTACCCCGGCCTGCACCAGCTGCCCGCCGAACCATGGAGCGAGGAGTACCAGGTCGACTACCTGGAGGTGCAGCACCGGATCTTCGACGAGTTCGACGAGGTGGTCGGCGAGCAGATGTGGAACTTCGCCGACTTCGCCACCACCGGCGGCATCATGCGGGTGGGCGGCAACAAGAAGGGTGCCTTCACCCGGGAGCGCCAGCCGAAGCTGGCCGCCCACCTGCTGGGTCGCCGCTGGACCGGCGAGAGGGGCTGACGGATGACCGGGCCCGGCCGACGGGCCGGGCGCCGGTCGAAGGGCTCAGGCGCCGGTCGAGTGCAGCCCGCCGTCGACGTGGACGACCTCGCCGGTGGTCGCGGGGAACCAGTCGGACAGCAGCGCCACGACAGCCTTCGCGGTCGGGGTGGTGTCGGTGGGGTCCCAGCCCAGCGGGGCACGTTCGGCCCACACGTCGTCGAAGCTGGACGCCCCGGGGATGGCCTTCTTCGCGATGGTCTGCAGGGGGCCGGCCGAGACGATGTTGGAGCGGATGCCCTGCTTGCCCAGGTAGCGCGCCAGGTAGCGGCTGGTCGACTCCAGCGCTGCCTTGGAGACCCCCATCCAGTCGTAGCTGGGCCAGGTGACCGAACCGTCGAAGGTGAGGCCCACGACGCTGGCGGACTCGCCGAACAGCGGCTTGCAGGCCATGGTGAGGCTTGCCAGGGAATAGGCGGAGACGTGCAGCGAGGTGGCCACGTCGTCCCAGCCGGTCTCGAGGAACTTGCCGCCCAGGGCAGTCTCGGGATTGGCGAAGGCGATGGAGTGCACGACGCCGTCGAGGTGGTCGACGTGCTCACGCACCGCGTCGGGCAGGGCGGCCAGGTGGTCGGCGTCAGTGACGTCGAGTTCCAGCACCGGCGGCACCGGGTCGAGCTTCTGCACCACGCGCCGGGTCAGGCTCAGCGCCCGGCCGAAGTTGCTGACCAGCACGGTGGCGCCCTCCTGCTGCGCGATCCGCGCCGCCTCGTAGGCGATGGAGGTGTTGTGGGTGACGCCTGCCACCAGGATGTTCTTGCCCTCGAGGATTCCCATGTGTGGTCCTTCGTTCTCGTCCGTGTGTCGTGTGCGCGGTGTCGCGCGGGGAGGGTGTGGAGCGGGCTCGTCAGTGGCCCATGCCGAGGCCGCCGTCGACGGGGATCACGGCACCGGTGATGTAGCCGGCCTCGGCCAGGAAGGCGACTGCCTGGGCGACGTCGTCGACCTGGCCCAGTCGTCCGGCGGGGATGCGGGCCTGGTAGCCCTTGATGGTGTCCTCGGGCAGCACCGCGGTCATGTCGGTCTCGATGAACCCGGGCGCGACCACATTGCAGGTGATGTTGCGGCTGCCGAGCTCACGGCTGAGAGAGCGGGCGATGCCGACCAGTCCGGCCTTGGAGGCGGCGTAGTTGACCTGCCCGGGTGAGCCGAGCAGCGCCACCACCGAAGAGATCAGCACGATGCGGCCGTAGCGCTGCTTCATCATGGCGCGGGTGGCGCGCTGGACCACCCGGAAGGAGCCGGTCAGGTTGGTGTCGATGACGCTGGCGAAGTCGTCCTCACCCATGCGCATCAGCAGCCCGTCCTTGGTGATGCCGGCGTTGGCGACCAGCACCTCGACCGGGCCCAGTTCGCCCTCCACATCGGCGAAGGCGGCGTCGACCTGCTCGGCATCGGTGATGTCACAGCGCACCCCGAAGACACCCGGGGGCACCTCGCCGCTGCGGAAGGTGCCCGCCACGCGGTACCCCTGCTCGAGCAGGTGGCTGGCGATGCTGGCGCCGATGCCCTTGTTGGCTCCGGTGACGAGCGCGACACGGCCGGCCTGGTTGGGGGATGTGCTGGTTTCACTCACACCTGTGAACCTACCCAACCGTGCCGCGGCTCGCCTGCGCCGAACGCACAGTGTCCCGGTTTGGATTTGTGTGGAATCCTGCAAAGGTGAGTTCATCCAGTGATGGCCAGGGCTTCCGCCGGTCATCCCAGCGGGTGGTCGTGGTGACCCAGGTCGCCGAGAGCCGCACCGAGGACCTGAATCGCCGCCGGCGCAACTATGCGATCGCGATGGCGATCCGGACACTGTCGTTCGTCCTGATCTTCTTCGTGCCGGGGGTCTGGAAGTTGGTGCCGCTGCTGGCGGCGGCGGTGCTGCCGGTGCTCGCGGTGATGTTCGCCAACGCCCTCGACCACCACCAACCACCACCCATCAGCGAGGAGCCCGACCCGCGGTTGGCGCTGACGTCGGGGGCCGAGATCATCAAGGGTGAGGTGGTCGCTGACGAGGACCCGTCGGCGACCGACGACCCCCCGCAGCCCGGCTGACCGCCGGACGGTCCCCCACCGACCAGCCGATAGGCTCATGGGGTGAAGAAGCTGTGGATCCGGTGGGTGGTGCTGGTCTTGTTCGTCACGGCCCTGGCGGTGACCTTCGTCCAGCTGGGTGAGTGGCAGTTGCACCGCCTCGACCAGCGCCGCGACCGCAACGCCGCGGTGCTCGCCAACCAGGCCAAGCCCGTGGTCGACTGGCGACAGGTTTTCGGTGACACCGTCGAAGAGGACGAGCAGTGGCAGCGGGTCACCATCACCGGCACCTACCTTCCCCAGCACCAGCTCGAGGTGCGCTACCGCAACGTCGGCGGTGAGGCAGGCAGCGAATGGGTGGTGCCAATCCAGACCGCCGACGGTGGCATGGTGCTCGTCAACCGGGGCTTCACCCCCCGCGACGCCGGCACAGTCCTCGAGGCCGGGGCTCCCCCCGGTGGTGAAGTCACCGTGGAGGGGTTCGTGCGCCGCAACGAGCGCGGCAAGGACAGCGCGACCGTCCCGGTCCAGGGGTCGGTGCGGCTGATCAACGCGCCGGCGATCGCCACCGAACTGGACCTGCCCCTGGCCGACGGTTACATCCAGCTGATCAGCAGTGAGCCGCCGACCACCGGCCTCACCCCGGTGGGCCTGCCCGAGACCGATGAGGGCCCGCACCTGTCCTATGCCATCCAGTGGTTCCTGTTCACGGCGGTGGCGGTGATCGGGTGTGTGCTGCTGGTGCGCGCCGACCTGAGGGAGCGTCGGCGTCGCCGGGAGCGCGCCCAGGCGCTGCGCGAGGAGTTGGCCGGGCGCACCTCCGCCGGGGGTGGGGCGGCCCCCGACGAGCAGTCCGACGACGACCAGTCCGACGACGAGCAGCTCGGCGGCGAGGACCCCCGCGAGGACTCCGGGGAATGAGCGGTTTCGATGCGCTGGTCTGCCCGCTGTGCCGGCTCCCGTTGGGCGTGCAGGACCGGGTGGCGGGCTGCGGTTCGGGGCACCGTTTCGACCTGGCCCGGCAGGGCTACCTGAACCTGCTGGGTCGTGCTGCCGGGGCCAATGCCGACACCGCCGAGATGCTCGACCAGCGCCAGCAGTTCCTGGGGGCCGGCCACTACCAACCCATCGTCGACGCCGTGGTGGCTGCCTGCACCGGGGCATCGAGGGTGCTCGAGGTCGGGGTCGGCACCGGGTCCTACCTGTCGGCGGTCCTCGACGCGCTGCCGGAGGCCGAGGGGCTGGGGCTGGACATCTCGCCGGCCGCCGCCCGCCGTTCCACCCGGGCTCACCCCCGCCTGCAGGCGGTGGTCGCCGATGCCTGGCAGCCGCTGCCGCTGCACGACGAGTGGTTCGACGTGGTGTTGTCGGTGTTCGCGCCGCGCAACCCCGCCGAGTTCGCCCGGGTGCTGGGGCCGGGCGGGCGACTGGTCACCGTCACCCCCAACTCCGGGCACCTGGCCGAGGCCCGGGAACGGTTCGGCCTGATCGACATCCACCCCGACAAGGACGAGCGGCTGCAGCGGGCGCTGGAGCCGCTGTTCACCCGGGTCGACGAACAGCGGGTCGCCTTCGTCCTCGACCTGGACGCGGCGGCGATGACCGCCCTGGTCGGGATGGGCCCCAATGCGCTGCACGAGCATGGCAGCACGTCCCCCGGCAGGGTCGGCGTCGACGTGCACGTCAGCACCTGGCAGCTGAACTGAACGGGGCGCCACCCCCGGGTGGGGGTGGCGCCCCGTCAGGCTTGGCCAGGATCAGGCGCCGGTGTCCGGCAGGGCCGGGGGCTTGACCGGGGTGGTGCTGGGCGCCGACGAGGTCGGGGCCGGGCTGGTCACCGGGGCGTGGTCACCGGGGCGTGGTCACCGGGAAGCCGGAGAAGTAGGCGGTGGTCGAGGTCGCCGGTGCCGCACTTGAAGTGGCAGGTGGCAGCGGAGCGGTTGCCACGGGTGTGGCCGAACATCGGCAGCAGCTTGAGGTCCTTGGGCATGAGGGGTTCTGCTCGAGGTACGGGGACGACCGTCGTCGCGAGAAGGCTCTCCGCGCGTCACGAGATCGATCCGGACATCCATTGAACACTCAATGACCGAGCGGTGCCGGGCCTCAGCGGTTCTTCTTGCCCTTGTCCTTCTTCTGCTTGTCAGCGGCCTTCTTCGGCGCGGCCTTGGCCGACTTGTCCTTGTCGGGCTTGGCCTTCTTGCCGGCCTTCTCGTTCTTGGCCTTCGTCTTCTTCGACGCGGACGAGGTGCTCTCGTCCAGCCTGGTCCTCTTGCCGTTCGCCGCCTTGGCCTTGGCCTTCTTCTTGGCCTTGGACTTCTTGCCCCCTGCGGGTGCACCCTGGTCGGCCAGCACCTCGGCGACCCGGGCGGCGGTCTGCTCGAACCGGCTGCGGGCGGCCGGGCTGCGGGTGTCTCCCCCGCGGCGTCGCAGCGGCACCTCGGCTTCGACGAGCAACTGCTGGACGAATCCGTAGCTGCGTCCCAGGTCTGCCGCGATCGGCCGGATCGCCTCCCCCGCCAGGTAGCGGCGGGCCACCCACTGGGCCATCTCGGCCCGGGCCTCACCGGTGATGCGGGCACCAGCGATCACTGTCATGGCTCGGGCTCCTCGGTCGGCGTCGGCGGAAGTCCCTGCACAGACTACGCGAGCGCCGCTGCGCCCGTGCAACCCGGGTGCGGCGTGATCACCCGCAGTTGCGGGGTCAGGCCGGTGCGGGGTCAGGCCAGGGCGATCAGGTCGGCGTAGTCCTGGCTCCACAGGTCTTCGACGCCGTCGGGCAGCAGCAGCACCCGGTCGGGTTCCAGGGCTTCGACGGCCCCCTCGTCGTGGGTGACCAGGATGACGGCACCCTGGTAGGTGCGGATGGCGTCGAGCACCTGCTCACGGCTGACCGGGTCGAGGTTGTTGGTGGGCTCGTCCAGCAGCAGCACGTTGGCGGCAGAGACGACCAGGGTGGCCAGGGACAGTCGGGTCTTCTCACCACCGGACAGCACCCGGGTGGGCTTGTCGACGTCGTCGCCGGTGAACAGGAACTGGCCCAGGATCTTGCGGCATTCGGTGGCGTTCAGGTCGGCCGCCGCCCGAGTCATGTTCTCGAGCACGCTGACGTTCATGTCGAGCAGGTCGTGTTCCTGGGCGAAGTAGCCGAGCTTGAGCCCGTGCCCGGGAATGACCCGGCCGGTGTCGGACTGTTCGGCGCCGGCCAGGATGCGCAGCAGGGTGGTCTTGCCCGCCCCGTTGAGCCCGAGGATGACCACCTGGGAGCCCCGGTCGATGGCCAGGTCGACGCCGGTGAACACCTCGAGCGAGCCGTAGGTCTTGGAGAGGCCCTCGGCCATCAGGGGGGTCTTGCCGCAGGGGGCCGGAGTCGGGAAGTTGATGTTGGCGACCTTGTCCTGCACCCGCTCACCCTCGATGCCCTGCAGCAGCCGTTCGGCGCGGCGGGCCATGTTCTGGGCGGCGACGGCCTTGGTGGCCTTGGCGCGCATCTTGTCGGCCTGGGCCATCAGCTGGTCGGCCTTCTTCTCGGCGTTGATGCGTTCACGGCGGCGTCGCTTCTCGTCGGTCTCACGCTGCTGCAGGTAGCGCTTCCAGTCCATGGAGTAGATGTCGAGTTCGGAGCGGTTGGCGTCGAGGTGGAAGACCTTGGTGACGGTGGCGGCCAGCAGGTCGGTGTCGTGGCTGATCATCAGGACGCCGCCGGGGTAGCCCTGCAGGTAGGTGCGCAGCCAGGTGATCGAGTCGGCGTCGAGGTGGTTGGTGGGTTCGTCCAGCAGCAGGGTGTCGGAGCCCGAGAACAGGATGCGGGCCAGCTCGACGCGGCGGCGCTGGCCACCGGAGAGCTGGCGGACCGGCTGGTCGAGCACCCGGTCGGGCAGGCCGAGGTTGGCGCAGATCCGGGCTGCTTCCGACTCGGCGCCGTAGCCGCCGGCCGCGACGTGTTCAGCCTCGGCGCGGGCGTAGGCGTCCATGGCCTTCTGGCGGCGCTCACCGCTCGCCTCGGCCATCTCGTGTTCGTAGCGGCGCAACCGGGCCAGCACCTGGTCGAGGCCGCGAGAGGACAGGATCCGGTCGCGGGCGGTGACGTCGAGGTTCCCGTCGCGCGGGTCCTGCGGCAGGTAGCCGAGCTTGCCGGTGCGGGTGACGAGGCCACCCGACGGCTGCCCCTCCCCGGCCAGGATCCGCGTCATCGTGGTCTTGCCGGCGCCGTTGCGGCCGACCAGGCCCACCTTGTCACCGGGCAGCACCTGGAACGAGGTCGGCATCAACAACGTACGGGCACCGACGGTGACTTCGAGATCCTTGACTTGCAGCACGATGAACCATTGTCCGCCCTCAGCGGGCCCCAGCCAAACCAGTTCGCGCAGGGCACCAACGCCACAGCGGTGGCAAACCGTTGGTAGTCGAACGGTTTGCCACCGCTGTGGGTGACCTGGTGGGCGGGCTCAGACGTTGTAGCCGATGGCCCGCAGCTGTTCGCGGCCCTCGGCGGTGATCATCTCCAGCGACCACGGCGGCAGCCAGACCCAGTTGATGGCCACCGAGTCGACCAGGCCCTCGAGCACCGTCTGGGTGTCGTATTCGATGCGGTCGGTCAGCGGGCAGGTGGGGCTGGTGAGGGTCATGTCGATGGTGGCGTTGTTCTGCTCATCGACCTGGACGCCGTAGACCAGGCCGAGGTCGACGACGTTGACCATCAGCTCCGGGTCGACGACATCACGCATGGCCTCGACCACGTCGTCGATCTTGGCGATCTCGGTCGGTGCGTTGATGTCGGGCAGGTCGTCCTTGACCAGGTCGGACGGTCGCGTCGCCTGGGCCTGCTCGGTGTGGGAATCGCTGGTCATCATGCCTCCTGTGCTGCTGGTGACTGCTGGTCTGCGGTGGCTCGCAACAGGGCGTCACGCAGGGCCGACCAGCCCAGCATGGCGCACTTCACGCGGGCCGGGAACTGGGCCACCCCGACGAAGGCGATGCCGTCCTCGAAACGGTCCTCGTCCGGTTCGATGGCGCCCTGGGACTGCATCATGGTGACGAACTCGTCGTGCAGGGCCAGGCTGTCGGCCACGTCGCGCCCGATCACCAGGTCGGTCATCACCGACGTGGAGGCCTGAGAGATCGAGCAGCCCTCGGCGTCGTAGGACACGTCAGAGATCACGTCCCCGTCCACGTCGACGCGCAGGGTCAGTTCGTCGCCGCAGCTGGGGTTGACGTGGTGCACCTCGGCGTCGAAGGGTTCGCGCAGCCCGGCGTGGTGCTTCTCGCGGTAGTGGTCCAGGATGATCTCCTGGTACATCTCCTCGACGTTCATCAAAGGGCTCCTGCCTGCGCCGCCCGGGCCGCGCGTTCGGCGCGTCGTTCGGCGAATGTTTTGCGGGGGGTGTGGGGGCGGGTGCGCCCGGCGAAGAAGTCGCGGGCGTAGGCCACCGCTTCGGCCAGCACCTCGATCTCGGCCTCGGTCGTGTACAGGGCCACGCTGGCCCGCGACGAACTCTGCACCCCGAGCCGGTCGTGCAGCGGACGAGCGCAGTGGTGCCCACCCCGGATCGCCACGCCCCGTGAGTCGGTCAGCTGCATCAGGTCGTGGGGATGGACCCCCTTGACGGTGAACGCCACCGCTCCCCCGCGGTCGACGGCCGGGTCGGTCGGGCCCAGCACCCGCACCCCGTCGATGCCGAGCAGGCTGTCGACCAGGTGGCGGGTGATGGCGACCTCGTGGTCGGCGACCTGCTGCATGCCGATGCCGGAGAGGTAGTCGATCGCCGCGGCCAGGCCGATGGCCTGCACGATCGGTGGGGTGCCCGCCTCGAACCGGGCCGGCGGCGGGGCGTAGGTGGAACCCTCCATCCGGACCACCTCGATCATCTCGCCACCACCGAGGAACGGTGGCAGTTCGGCGAGCAGGTCACGACGACCCCAGAGCACACCGATGCCGGTGGGCCCGCAGAGCTTGTGCCCGGTGAAGGCCAGCAGATCGACGCCGAGCGCAGCCACGTCGGTGACCCGCTGCGGGACGCCCTGCGCACCGTCGGCGACCATCACGGCACCGAACCGGTGCGCCCAGGCGGCCACCTGGGCGATCGGGTTGACCGTGCCGACCACGTTCGACACCCAGGTGAGGCTGACCACCTTGGTACGTTCATTGATCAGGTCCTCAGCGCGGGCCTTGTCGAAGTCGAGCTGCCCGTCGTCGGTGATGTCGAACCAGCGCAGGGTCGCTCCGCTGCGCTGGCAGGCCAGCTGCCACGGGACGATGTTGGAGTGGTGCTCCATCACCGAGACCACGACCTCGTCCCCGGGGCGAAGCCGCGAACCCAGGGTGTGGGCGGCGAGGTTCAGCGCTTCGGAGGCGTTCTTGGTGAACACCACCTCGTCGGCACCGGCGGCACCGATGAAGCGGGCCACCGTTTCACGGGCACCCTCGAAGGCCGCGGTCGATTCGGCGCCGAGCTGGTGCATGGCGCGGGCGACGTTGGCGTTGTGCTCGAGCAGGTGCTCCGACATCGCCTCGACGACCTGCCGTGGCTTCTGGGACGTGTTGCCCGAGTCCAGGTAGGTGAGCGGGTACCCGTTGACCTGTCGGCCCAGGATGGGGAAGTCGGCCCTGATGGCCTCAACGTTGTATGTCATCTCACCTGCTCTCAATGTTCTTGGACCCGGGCGCATTCCCGCCCGCGAGAAATGGGCCTCACGCGGTGGCGGCGGCCTTCACGAACTTCTCGTAGCCCTCGACCTCGAGACGGTCGGCCAGCTCAGCGCCGCCCTCCTCGACGATGACACCGTCAACGAACACGTGCACGAAGGTCGGCTTGATGTAGCGCAGGATGCGGGTGTAGTGGGTGATCAGCAGCACACCGCGGTCCTCGTTGCTCATGTAGCGGTTCACGCCGTCAGAGACGATGCGCAGGGCGTCGATGTCCAGGCCCGAGTCGGTCTCGTCCAGGATGGCGAACTTCGGGTTGAGCAGCTCGAGCTGGGCGATCTCGTGGCGCTTCTTCTCACCACCGGAGAAGCCCTCGTTGACCGAACGGCCGCTGAACTCGCTGTCGAGCTGCAGGCGGTTGAGGGCCTCGTTGACCTCCTTGACCCAGGTGCGGACCTTGGGGGCCTCACCGTCCAGGGCGGTCTTGGCGGTGCGCAGGAAGTTCGACACCGACACGCCCGGCACCTCGACCGGGTACTGCATCGCCAGGAACAGGCCGGCGCGGGCCCGCTCGTCGACGGTCAGCTCGGTCAGCTCGACGCCGTCGAGCTTCACCGACCCCTGGGTGATCGTGTACTTGGGGTGGCCGGCGATGGCGTAGGCCATGGTCGACTTGCCCGAGCCGTTGGGGCCCATGATGGCGTGGATCTCACCGGGGTTGATGGTGAGGTTGACACCCTTCAGGATCGGCTTGGGGCCGCTCTCGGTCTCGACATCGACGTGCAGGTTGCTGATCTCCAGCTTCGACATGTTCTCCAGGCTTTCTGTGTTCTTGATGCGTGTTCGGGGGTCGCCTCAGGCGACGGGCAGCGGGTTGTCGGCGTCGACCTCGAGGTCGTCGCCGTTCAACCGCACGGGGTAGACGGGCACCGGCTGGGTGGCCGGCAGGTTGAGGACGGCGCCTGTGCGCAGGTCGAACCTGGAGCCGTGCAGGTAGCACTCGATGGTGCAGTCCTCCACGTCGCCGTCGCTGAGGGCCACCTTGCCGTGGCTGCACTCGTTGTGGATGGCGAAGTACTCCCCCTCGTGGCTGACGATGGCGACCTCGAACTCCTCACCGGCGTCGGTGACGACGTCGACGGGGAGCGGCAGGTCCTCCTCCAGCTCCGAGGTCTGGGCAACGACGCGCCAGGTCACTGGACGACCTGGAGCTCGTTCTCGACGATGTCGCGCAGGTGTTCCTCGATGTCCTCGATGCCGATGCGACGGATGATGTCCCAGAAGAAGCCGTGCACGACCAGGCGGCGGGCCTCCGACTCGGGGATGCCGCGGCTGCGCAGGTAGAACAGCTGCTCGTCGTCGAAGCGTCCGGTGGTCGAGGCGTGACCGGCGCCGGCGATCTCGCCGGTCTCGATCTCCAGGTTCGGCACCGAATCGGCCTGACAGCCGTCGGTCAGGACGAGGTTCTTGTTCGACTCGTAGGTCTCGATGCCCTCGGCGACCTTGCGGATCAGCACGTCACCGATCCACACCGAGTGCGCACCCTTGCCCTGCAGCGCACCGCGGTAGTCGACATTCGACTTGGTGTGCGGGGCGTTGTGGTCGACGAACAGGCGGTGCTCGATGTGCTGGCCGGCGTCGACCAAGTACAGGCCGAACTGCTCCAGCGAACCGCCGGGGCCGTCGAAGCGGCTGTTCTCCTGCAGGCGCACGTCGCCGCCGATCGAGACGGTGATGGTCTTGACCTGGGCGTCACGGCCCACGCGCAGCGAGCGCTGGCCGCCGTGGACGGCACCCTCGGCCCAGTCCTGCACGGTGATCAGGTTCAGGGCGGCCCCGTCACCGACGATCACGTCGAGCTTCTCGGCGTAGTCAGCCTTGCCCTCGAACTTGACCACGACGGTGGCCTTGGCGAAGCGACCGATCGACAGCACGTAGTGGTCGCGGGCCTGGCCCTCGTTGCCCTTGGCGGTGAAGACGATCGGCTTGGTCAGCTCGGCCTCGGCCGGCACCTCGATGTGGGTGCGGTAGACGCTCTGCTCGGCGGCCAGGGCGGACACCCGGTCGACGGGCGCCTCGACGGCCAGCGCGCGGGCCTGCTCGGCGGTCAGCTCGGTGACGGTGACGCCCTCGGCGCCGGGGGCCAGCGACCAGTCCAGCGTGCCGATCTCGTCGGCGGGGTTCAGCAGGTCAGCGAAGCGCTTGATCGGCGTGAACCGCCAGATCTCCTCGCGACCGGTGGGCATCGGGTGGTCCTCCACGGCCCAGGAGGGGGTGGGGTGCAGGTGTGACTCGACGGTCTCGATGGCCCTTGCCACCGCCGGCTGCTCAGTCGTGACTGACAACGTTCCTCTTTCTCGTTCTGTGTCTCGGGTGGTGCTGCTGGTGGCCGCGGCAGGTGCCGCGGCCGGCGACGTGGGGTCCGGCCTCAGCCGACGGCCCCCTCCATCTGCAGCTCGATGAGCCGGTTCAGCTCCAGGGCGTACTCCATGGGCAGCTCACGGGCGATCGGCTCGACGAAGCCGCGCACGATCATCGCCATGGCCTCGTCCTCCTCCATGCCGCGGCTCATCAGGTAGAACAGCTGGTCGTCGGAGACCTTCGAGACGGTGGCCTCGTGGGCCATCGAGACGTCGTCCTCACGCACGTCGACGTAGGGGTAGGTGTCCGAACGGCTGATGGTGTCGACCAGCAACGCGTCACACTTGACCGAGCTGGCCGAGTGGTGGGCACCCTCCTGCACCTCGACCAGGCCGCGGTAGGACGAACGGCCCCCGCCGCGGGCCACCGACTTGGAGATGATCGAGCTCGAGGTGTGCGGGGCGCAGTGCACCATCTTCGAGCCGGCGTCCTGGTGCTGGCCCTCGCCGGCGAAGGCGATCGACAGGGTCTCACCGCGGGAGTGCTCGCCCATCATGTAGACGGCCGGGTACTTCATGGTGACCTTGGAACCGATGTTGCCGTCGATCCACTCCATGGTCGCGCCCTCTTCGCAGGTGGCGCGCTTGGTGACCAGGTTGTACACGTTGTTCGACCAGTTCTGGATGGTCGTGTAGCGCACGCGGGCGTTCTTCTTCACCACGATCTCGACGACCGCCGAGTGCAGCGAGTCCGACTTGTAGATCGGGGCGGTGCAGCCCTCGACGTAGTGCACGTAGGAGCCCTCATCGGCGATGATCAGGGTGCGCTCGAACTGGCCCATGTTCTCGGTGTTGATCCGGAAGTAGGCCTGCAGCGGGATCGAGACATGGACACCCTTGGGCACGTAGATGAACGAGCCGCCCGACCACACGGCGGTGTTCAGCGAGGCGAACTTGTTGTCGCCGACGGGGATGACGGTGCCGAAGTACTCCTGAAACAGCTCGGGGTGTTCCTTCAGCGCGGTGTCGGTGTCGAGGAAGATCACGCCCTGGCGCTCGAGCTCCTCGTTGATCTTGTGGTAGACGACCTCCGACTCGTACTGGGCGGCGACGCCGGCCACCAGCCGGGCCTTCTCTGCCTCGGGGATGCCGAGGCGGTCGTAGGTGTTCTTGATGTCCTCGGGCAGGTCGTCCCAGGTGTTGGCCTGCTTCTCGGTCGACCGGACGAAGTACTTGATCGTGTCGAAGTCGATCTCGGAGAGGTCGGCGCCCCAGCTGGGCATGGGCTTGCGCTCGAACATCTTCAGGCCCTTCAGGCGAAGGTCCAGCATCCACTGCGGCTCGTTCTTGAGTCCGGAGATGTTCTTGACCACGTCAGGGTTCAGGCCACGCTGCGCGGCCGCCCCGGCGGTGTCACTGTCGTGCCAACCCCACTGGTAGCTGGAGAGGGCTTCGATGTGCTCGTCCTGGGTGGCGCCGGTGCCCGGTGCCATCGGGCGACTGTTCTCGACCTGGGTCATATCGTTGCGGACCTTTCCTGATGGGGGTCAGTGTTTCTGGCTTGAGGTGTTGCTGGTCTGGGGTGCTGGGAGTCAGCTGGTGGGTGCCACGGGGCGGGGCACATGCGTGGTGCAGACCCCGTCGCCGTGGGCGATGGTGGCCAGCCGCTGGACGTGCGAGCCCAGCAGCCGACCGAAGAGTTGGGTTTCCGCCTCGCACAGCTGGGGGAACTCAGCGGCCACGTGCGCCACCGGGCAGTGGTGCTGGCAGATCTGCTCCCCCGACGAGACGGGTTGGACTGAAGCGACGTAGCCGGTGGCCGACAGCGCCTTGGTGAGCGCCTGGACGGGGGTGGCATCGGGGTCCTCGGACCGCGCCAGACGATACCGCGCCTCGACGTCGGCGACACGCCGCTCGGCCAGTTCGGAGACGGCCAGCGACCCGGCGACACTGGCCAGAGCACGCAGCGCGTCGACGGCCAACTCATCATAGGCCTGGTAGAAATCAGCCCGGCCGCGGTCGGTCAGGTAGAACACGCGCGACGGACGACCACGGCCCCTGGGACCGTAGACCCGCTGCTCACGGCTGCCGATGGCGCCGTTGTCGGTCAGGGTGGCGAGGTGGCGGCGGACAGCGGCCGGGGTCAGGCCCAGTCGTTCGGCCAGTTGGCTGGCCGTGCTGGGACCGCACTCCAGGATGGACTGCAGGACGCGCTCCCGGGTGTCGACCTCCACGGCCTCGACTCGAGCTGCCGCCGTCGGCGGCTCGGGGTGGGTGGACTCGACTCCGGGCGAGGTTGAGGTCGAGTTTTTCACGACACAATCATTTCTTATTTGGGCGCCAGACTCAAACCGGTCCGCCTGCTGGACCATCGTCGGACCCGGGCTGCAAGCGCCCGCCCGGGGCCCCGGATTTCACTCGACACCCCCGCGCAGTTCACGTGGGCGTTGGGAATATCACCAAACGTGTAACGGATGGGACACGGGGTCCATCGGGAGGTGCATTCAGACCTCCGATGTAGTACAAACAGCACGTCAAGCACGACGCCGTGTGACCACGGTCAAGGCCGACCGCACCCCTGAAAGGCACTTCATTGAGCATCAACCGTCGACTCCTGTTTCAGAGCGGCCTGGCCGCCACCGCCGTGGGCATCCTGGCCGCCTGCGGATCGGATGACACCGGTCCGGCAGCGAGCACCGCTGCCTCGACCACCGCGGCCTCGTCCAACCCGCCCGCTGACGCCGGCCAGATCACCCTGTGGGTGGACGCGAACCGCGCCCCGGTCCTGAAGCCGCTCGCCGAGCAGTTCAAGGCTGACACCGGGGTCACGGTGAACCTGGTCATCAAGGACAACCAGAAGATCCCCGACGAGTTCATCACCCAGGCGCCCACCGGCAAGGGCCCCGACGCCATCATCACCGCCCACGACAACATCGGCCGCTTTGTCGAGAACGGTGTGGTCGCCCCGCTGGAGCTGGGCGATGCCTCGGTCTTCCAGGAGGTCTCGGTCCAGGGCTTCACCTACAACGGCAATGTCTACGGTGTGCCCTACGCCATCGAGAACATCGCCCTGCTGCGCAACACCGAGATGGTGCCTGAGGCGCCGGCGACCTGGGCCGACCTGCTCACCGCTGCCGAGGGCAAGGGCAAGTACAAGGTGCTGGTCGGCCTCGACCCGAAGGCCTCCGACCCCTACCACCTGTACCCGCTGCAGACCTCCTTCGGTGCGCCGGTCTTCGAACTGCAGGACGACGGCTCCTACGACGCCTCGAAGCTGGCCATGGGCGGCGAGAACGGCGGTAAGTTCGCCGAGTGGCTCGCCCAGATGGGCAAGGACGGGGTGCTTTCGCTCAATATCTCCCCCGACATCGCCAAGGACCAGTTCGTGAAGAAGCAGTCCGCCTTCTTCATCACCGGCCCGTGGAACCTGGAGGCCGTCAAGGACGCAGGGTTCGCCTACGCCATCGACCCGGTGCCGCCGGCCGGTGACCAGAACGCCGCCCCCTTCGTCGGTGTGCAGGGCTTCGCGATGTCGGCCAAGTCGACCAACACCGTGGCCACCCAGAAGTTCCTGGTCGAGTACATCGGCTCGCAGCAGGCGCAGGAGGCCCTGTTCAAGGAGGGCAACCGTGCCCCCGCCAACAAGGCCGCCTTCGAGACCGCCAAGGCCGATGCCGACGTCGCGGGTTTCGGTGCCGTGGGCGCCACCGGTGTGCCGATGCCGAACGTGCCCGCCATGGGCTCGGTCTGGGCTGACTGGGGCCAGACCCAGGCCAACATCATCGGCCAGAAGGCCGGAGACCCGAAGGATGCTTGGGCCAAGATGGTGACCACCATCGAAGGCAAGATCTGAGGGGTCACCCCCAAGTGAGCAGCTGTGCGGGGTGGGTCGCTATCGACCCACCACGCACGCTGGTCCACCACCACTCACCCGGCGGCGCCGTGCCGCCCTGTCGACGCGCAGAAAGCAGCCGATGAGCACCTCCCTCGAAGAACGCGAAGCCAAAGGCACCAGGGCCCGGGCGACCTACTCGACCCCGCTGTGGGTGTGGGTCATCAAGATCGTTCTGCTCGGTACCATCACCGCCATCGCCCTGCTGGGGGCGCTGACGGCGGCCACCAAGGGGTCCTGGCTGGTCATGGCCGGGTTCCTGGTGATCGCCCTGGTCTGCCTGCTGGTCTACCTGCCGCCGAACAGGTTCCTGCCCGCCAAGTACCTCACCCCGGGGCTGATCTTCCTGCTCATCTTCACCGTCGGCGCGATGATCTACACCGTCTGGGTGGCCTTCACCAACTACGGCGACGGGCACTCCGTGAGCAAGGACGACGCGATCGTCTCGATCCTGCAGCAGAACCAGGCCCGTGTCCCCGACACCCCCGCCTACCCGGCGGCGGTGGCCGAGAAGGACGGCATGCTCTGGCTGGTCATCGTGAAGGACGACCAGGTCCTGGTCGGTCACAACGGGCAGCCGATGGAACCGGTCGAAGGGGCCGAACTGACCAGCCTCGGTGGCGTCCGCTCGGTGCCCGGCTTCCGCACGCTCGAGTTCGCGGAACTGTCGAGCCGCTCGGCCGAGGTCGGTGACCTGCAGGTGCCACTCACCGACAACGCCGCCGACGGCTACTACCGCACCACGACCGGCTCGCAGGCCTTCGTGTACAACTCCACGATCACCTACGACCAGGCCGCCGACACCTTCACCGACACCAACGGGGTGGTCTACACCGACAACGGTGAGGGCAACTTCGCCTCCCCTGACGGCCGCACCCTCGACCCGGGTTGGCGGGTCGCGGTCGGCTTCGACAACTTCAGGACCGCCTTCTCCAGTGAAGAGATCCGCGGGCCGTTCCTGGCGATCACCGCCTGGACCTTTGCCTTCGCGTTCCTCAGCGTGCTGACCACCTTCGTCCTGGGCCTGTTCCTGGCGATCGTGATGAACGAGCCGCGGATGACCGGGCAGAAGGTCTACCGCACCCTGCTGATCCTGCCCTACGCCTTCCCGGCCTTCCTGTCGGCGCTGATCTTCGCCGGCCTGTTCAACCAGGAGTTCGGGTTCGTCAACCAGGTGCTGCTGGGCGGGGCCGACATCCCCTGGTTGACCGATGCGACGTGGGCGAAGGTGGCGATCCTGCTCACCAACCTGTGGCTGGGCTACCCGTACATGTTCCTGGTCTCCACCGGTGCGCTGCAGTCGATCCCTGAAGACATTCTCGAGGCCGCCAAGGTCGACGGGGCCTCACCGTGGCGCACGTTCATGAGCATCAAGCTGCCGCTGCTGATGGTGCCGCTGGCGCCGCTGCTGATCAGCTCGTTCGCCTTCAACTTCAACAACTTCACCCTGGTCTTCCTGCTGACCAGGGGGTGGCCGCAGTTCGCCGACACCTCCCTGAACGTCGGCCACACTGACATCCTGATCACCATGGTCTACAAGCTGGCCGGCCTCGACGGCTCGACCCGCCACGACTACGGGTTGGCCTCGGCCTTCTCCATCCTGATCTTCATCCTCGTCGGCCTCGTGTCCTACATCGGATTCCGCCAGACCAAGACCCTGGAGAACCTGAACTGATGAGCACCCCACAGATTCGTCCCGACCGCAGCACCCAGAAGCTCGGCTTCGGCAAGTGGCTCGCCCGGGTGGGCTGGCGCCACCTCGTCGCCATCGTGGCGGTGGTCTTCGCCGCGTTCCCGCTGGTCTACGTGCTGTCGGCCTCCCTGAATCCGCACGGCACCCTGACCGGCTCGAACACGCTGTTCACCACGTTCTCGCTGGAGAACTACCAGCGCCTGCTCAGCGACCCGATCCGCCCCTACGGGCGCTGGTATGCCAACACCTTGTTCATCGCCGGCACCACCGCCGTGGTCACCGTCCTGCTCGGGGCGATGGCCGCCTATGCCTTCAGCCGCCTGCGGTTCAAGGGTCGTCGTCCGGGGTTGATGAGCCTGCTGCTGATCCAGATGTTCCCCCAGCTGCTGATGGTGGTGGCCATCTTCCTGCTGCTCTCGGCGTTGGGTGACGTGATCCCCGCGCTGGGTATCGGGTCGTCGATCGCGCTGATCCTGGTCTACCTGGGTGGCGCGCTGGGCACCAACACATACCTGATGTACGGCTTCTTCAACACGGTGCCGATGGCACTGGACGAGGCGGCCAAGGTGGACGGCGCCGGTCATGCACGCATCTTCTTCACGATCATCCTGCGGCTGGTCGCCCCGATTCTGGCGGTGGTGGGCCTGCTGAGCTTTGTGGCCACCTTCAACGAGTACGTGGTGGCCTCGGTGGTGCTGGGCAACGACCCGAACCACAACACGCTCGCGATCGGCCTGTACCAGTACGTCTCGAGCGAGTTCAACACCTACTGGCAGGTCTTCGCAGCCGGTGCGGTGCTGGCCGCCCTGCCGGTGCTGGTGCTGTTCCTGTGGTTGCAGAAGTACATCGTCTCCGGCCTGACCGTCGGTGCGGTGAAGTAGGCCCTGACCGGCGGCCGCTGCCCCGGTGGAGGGGCGGGGGCCCGCTCGCCTAGACTGATCGGGTGCTTGACCAGACCCCCCTACTGAGCCTGGACGACGTCCACCTGCGTTTCGGTGACACCCGGGCGCTGGCCGGCCTGACCCTGTCGGCCCACGCCGGGCAGGTGACCGCCGTCCTCGGGCCCAACGGCGCCGGCAAGACGACCATGGTGCGCTGCTGCACCGGGCTGTACCAGCCCGACTCCGGCAGCATCACCATCGTCGGCGGTGCCCCCGGCACCGCCCGCGCCCAGGCCGAGGTCGGGGTGATGCCGCAGTCAGCCGGCACCTGGAATGCGATCCGGGCCCGTGAACTGCTGGTGCACCTGGCCGGTATGCACACCAACCCCCAGCCCGTCGACGAACTGATGGACCTGCTGGGCATCAGCCATGTCGCCAACACCGCCTACCGCCGGCTGTCGGGCGGCCAGCAGCAGAGCCTCAACCTGGCCGCCGCCCTCATCGGACGACCCCGGCTGGTCTTCCTCGACGAACCCACCGCCGGGCTCGACCCGCACGTGCGCCGCCAGGTGTGGCAGGTGATCGGCTCCCTGCGTGATGCCGGCGTCGGCGTGGTGCTGAGCACCCACCTGATGGACGAGGCCGAGGCGCTGGCCGACCAGGTGTGGATCATGAATGCCGGTCGGGTGACCGCCTCGGGCACCGTCGCCGAGCTGACCGCCACCCAGAGCCTCGAAGAGGTCTTCCTGTCCACCACCACCCCGGGGGGCCAGTGATGACCACCGCCACGCTCGACCTCACACCTCGTCCGGGTGCCCAGCCGGCCCTGCGCCGGGTGTGGCGCCAGGGCCTGCTCGAAACCCGGTTGATGATCCGCCAGGGCGAGCAGGTGCTGCTGGCCCTGGTGATCCCGGTCGCCCTGCTGGTCGGCGGCACGCTCGTCGGCGGGCGTTTCGGCCTGGACCGTGACCCGCTGGTCGGGTCGGTGCTGGCGATGGCGGTCTGGTCGACGGCCTTCACCTCCATCGCCATCGCGACCGGTTTCGACCGGCGCCAGGGTGTGCTGGAACGCCTGGCGGCCACCCCACTGGGCCGCACCGGACTGGTCGGCGGCAAGATCGTGGCGGTGGTGCTGATGACAGCCCTCCAGTGGGTGGTGCTGCTGGGGGTCGGCCTCCCCCTGGGGTGGCGCCCGTCAGCCGGGTTCACCACTACGCTGGTCATGCTGGTCGGGGTCGTCCTGGCGGCAGCGGCGTTCACGGCGCTGGCCCTGGCCCTGGCCGGGACCCTGCGGGCCGAGGCCACGCTGGGGCTGGCGAACCTGATCTACCTGGTCGGCCTGGTAGCCGGCATCGTGGTCTCCCCCGCGGCCCTGGGGTCGCCGTGGCGGACGGTGGTCGAACTGCTGCCGACCGGCGCGTTGGGTGAAGTAATGCGTGCCTGGACCGGTTCCGCACCCGCCCCGTGGTGGGCGCTGCTGGTCCTGGCGGTGTGGGCGCTGGCAGGGTTCCTGCTGGCCAGAAAGGTGTTCCGATGGACCATGTGACCGTTGAGCAGACCCCGGTGGGAACCGGGCGCCCGCTGTGGCGCCGGTGGTGGGACCAGCTGACCGACAACCACCGGGCGCTGGTGGCCTGGACCACCGCGAGCCTGGTCGGCAACATCCTCATCATGGTCACCGGCGCGTTCGTCCGGCTGACCGGGTCGGGGCTGGGCTGCCCCACCTGGCCGCAGTGCGATGACGGTTCCCTGGTGCCCCACGAGGGGCTCGGCTACCACGGCATCATCGAGTTCGCCAACCGGACGCTGACGTTCCTGCTGGTCGTGCTCGCGCTCGGGGTGTTCATCGCCGCGGTGCGTTCGGGAGCCGACAAGTTCACCGTGCGGTGGGCGTTCATCGCCGGCCTGGGCATCCCGCTGCAGGCTGTCATCGGCGGCATCACGGTGCTCACCCACCTGAACCCCTACGTCGTCGGACTGCACCTGATGGCCTCGCTGGTGCTGGTGATGGTGCTGACGGTGCTGCTGATGCACATCAGGGGTGTCCCCCGTGACGTCGTCCCGGGACCCGCCAACCTGGTCGCGAAGCTGGCCTGCGCCTTCATGTTTGTCGCCTGCTGGCTGGGCACCCTGGTCACCGGGTCGGGCCCCCATTCGGGTGGTGGCCCGGTCTCGGGTGTGCATCGCACCGGCCTCGACATCGCCATGATCGCCCGGGTGCACTCATTGTCGGTCTGGGCCACGGTCGCCCTGAGCGTGCTGGCCCTGCTGCTGTTGCGCCGGGCCGGGTCGTCCGCGGTGCGGTTCGCGTGGGCGCTGCTGGCCGCCGAACTGGTGCAGGGTGCGATCGGCTATTACCAGTACTTCACGGGGGTGCCGATGGTGCCGGTGCTGTTCCACCTGCTGTTCGCCGGTGTCGCCATGTCGGCGGCCACCGCGTTGGCGTGGTCGGTGCGGCCTCAGGCGAAGATGAGCGGGTCGATGGCGGCAGCGACGAACACCAGCGCCAGGTAACTGTTCGACCAGTGGAACAGCCGCATCGGCTTGAGGGCGGCGTCACGCAGGCCGGCCCGGGCCCGGCGGTACAACTGGACTGCCTCCCACAGGAAGACGAGGCCGAGGACGCCTGCCACCAGCGGGTAGAGCCAGCCCGTGCCGGCGACCGGCCACAGGGCCAGTGAGGTGACCACTGTCGCGACGCTGTAGACCAGGATGCGCACCGCCACCCCGGGGGCGTCCAGCACGACGGGCAGCATCGGCACCCGGGCAGCCTGGTAGTCCTCGCGGTAGCGGAAGGCCAACGCCCAGGTGTGCGGCGGGGTCCAGAAGAAGACGATCAGGAACAGGATGATCGGCGGCAAGTCGACCGACCCGGTGATCGCGGTCCACCCGATCAGCGGTGGGAAGCAACCGGCGATGCCACCCCAGACGATGTTCTGGGAGGTGCGACGCTTCAGCAGCATGGTGTAGACGAACACGTAGAATGCGTTCGCCGCCACGGCCAGCCCGGCCGAGAGCCAGTTGGCGCCGAAGCCGAGGACGAGCACCGAGGCGATGCCGAGCACCACCCCGAAGACGGTGCCCCGGGTGGGGCTGATCAGGTGGCGCGGCACCGGGCGACGGCGGGTCCGGCGCATCACTTCGTCGATGTCGCGGTCGAACACGCTGTTGAACACGTTGGCGCTGGCGGCGGCGAACAGCCCACCCAGCATGGTGGCCACGGCCGTCCACAGCGGCGGCACCCCCCCGGCGGCCAGAAACATGGCCGGAATCGTGGTGACCAGCAGCAACTCGATGATGCGCGGCTTGGTCAGGGCCACATAAGCCCGCACCACGTCACCGATGCCGGTCCCCGCCTCGGCCGCCCCGGTCAGGGGACGGGGGTCGAGCGCCTCAGTGGCGCCGGGGGCGGGCATGGGCGAGGTCACGAGCAGTCCTTAGCACAGGGGTCGGGGTCAGTGGGTTCGGGGTCAGTCCGGGACAGTGTACGCCGACCTCGACGACTTCCCCGAATGTGCCGCCACCCCCGGACTAGAGTGAGTTCCAAGCCGCCCGTCACCTTCCCATGCAGGAGGAAACACATGACCGCCAACCCCCGCACCGCCGCGCTCAGCCAGGCCGGTGTCTCGATCTGGCTCGACGACCTGTCCCGTGAGCGCCTCAACTCGGGCAACCTGGCCGACCTGATCGAACGACTCTCCGTCGTGGGTGTCACCACCAACCCCACCATCTTCGCCAAGGCGCTCGGTGATGGTGCCTCCTACGGGGAGCAGCTGCGGGCCACCGCCGACCAGGGTGTCGAAGGTGTCATCCGCGAGCTGACCACCACCGACGTGCGCAATGCCTGCGACCTGTTCACCGACATCCACACCGCCAGCCAGGGCTTCGACGGACGGGTCTCGATCGAGGTCGACCCTCGGCTCGCCATGGACGAGGAGGGCACCGTCGCCCAGGCCGCGGAACTGTACGAGAAGGTCGGCCGCGCCAATGTGCTGATCAAGATCCCCGCCACCAAGCCCGGCCTGTCGGCGATCCGGCGCACCATCGCCGCCGGCATCTCGGTCAACGTCACCCTGATCTTCTCCAACGAGCGCTACGGCGAGGTGATCGACGCGTACCTGTCCGGCCTTGAGGATGCTGCTGCCGCCGGCATCGACCTGTCCGGGATCCACTCGGTCGCCTCGGTCTTCGTCTCCCGCATCGACACCGAGGTCGACAAGCGGCTCGACGCCATCGGCGGCGAGGAGGCCGCAGCGCTGCGCTCCCAGGTGGCGATCGCGAACACCCGGTTGGCCTACCAGCTCTACGAGCAGGAGTTCGGTGGGGAGCGTTTCGCGGCGCTCGCCGCCAAGGGCGCCAACCGTCAGCGTCCCCTGTGGGCCTCGACCGGGGTGAAGGACCCGGCACTGCCCGACACCCGCTACGTCGACGAGCTGGTGGCCGGCGGGGTGGTCAACACCATGCCGGAGAACACGCTGCAGGCGGTCGCCGACCACGGCTCCGAGTCCCCCAGCGACCAGGTCACCACCAACTACGAGCAGGCCGCCGAGGTCATCGCCCGGACGAAGGCGCTCGGCATCGACTTCGACGACGTCTTCGCGGTGCTGGAGTCGGAGGGCGTGGAGAAGTTCGAGCAGTCGTGGAATGACCTGCTCGAATCCACGCAGGCCGAACTCGACAAGCTGTGAAGTAGGCTGGTCACCGCTCGCGGCACCGGGTGCCGCTCGCGTCCCGGGTCGGCAACCCGACCCGGGACGTTCCCTGTTGCGCCACCCCAGTGGCGCCGGCCAGCACGACCCAGGAGATCCCACGTGACGCCACCCGTCCACCGGAACAACCCGCTGCGCAACCCCGCCGACTACCGCCTGCCCCGCATCGCGGGCCCGTCGGTGCTGGTGATCTTCGGTGTGACCGGTGACCTGTCACGCAAGAAGTTGATGCCGGCGGTCTACGACCTGGCCAACCGTGGCCTACTGCCGCCCGGCTTCGGGCTGGTCGGTTTCGCGCGCCGCGACTGGGAGACCCAGGACTTCGCCAAGGAGGTGCACGACTCGGTCAAGCAGCACGCCCGCACCGAGTTCCGTGAGGAGGTCTGGCAGCAGCTGCTCGAGGGCATCCGGTTCGTCCCGGGCCGCTTCGACGACGACGAGTCCTTCGTTCGGTTGAAGGAAACCCTGCGTGACCTCGACGAGTCGCAGGCCACCGGCGGCAACCACGCCTTCTACCTGTCGATCCCACCGTCATCGTTCGAGCCGGTGGTCAGCCAGCTGAAGAAGCACGGCATGGCCGAGCGTCGCGAGGGCCAGTGGAGCCGGGTCGTCATCGAGAAGCCGTTCGGCCACGACCTGGAATCGGCCCGCGAACTGGACGCCGTGGTCAGCTCGGTGTTCCCGGCCGAGTCGGTCTTCCGGATCGACCACTACCTGGGCAAGGAGACTGTCCAGAACATGTTGGCGTTCCGGTTCGCCAACCAGATGTTCGAGCCGATCTGGAACAACAACTACGTCAGCCACGTGCAGATCACCATGGCCGAATCGATCGGCATCGGTGGGCGCGCCGGCTACTACGACGGCGTCGGTGCCGCCCGTGACGTGATCCAGAACCACCTGCTGCAGTTGCTGGCGCTGACCGCGATGGAGGAGCCGAACAGCTTCGAGGCCGCCCAGCTGCGGGTGGAGAAGCAGAAGGTGCTCGCCGCGACCCGGGCGCCCGCCGACATCGATGCGCACACCGCTCGCGGGCAGTACCTGGGTGGCTGGCAGGGTGCCGAGAAGGTGAAGGGCTACCTGGAGGAGGACGGCATCCCCGCCGACTCGACCACCGAAACCTACGCCGCGATCCGGGTCGACGTGGACAACCGCCGCTGGGCCGGGGTGCCCTTCTACCTGCGCACCGCCAAGCGGATGCCGCGCCGGGTGACCGAGGTGGCGCTGCAGTTCAAGCCCGCCCCGCACCTGCCGTTCAACGCCAGCGACACCGAGGCCCTGGGCACGAACGCGCTGGTCATGCGCATCCAGCCGGACGAGGGCATCACCATGCGGTTCGGCGCCAAGGTGCCCAGCACGCAGATGGAGATCCGTGAGGTGTCGATGGACTTCGACTACGGCGGTTCGTTCACCGAGTCCAGCCCGGAAGCCTATGAGCGGCTCATCCTCGACGTGCTGCTCGGTGACCCCCCGCTGTTCCCCCAGCAGGAGGAGGTGGAGCTGTCCTGGCAGATTCTGGACCCCATCCTGGAACGCTGGGCCGAGAGCGGCACCCCCGAGGGGTACGCGCCGGGCACCTGGGGGCCGCAGAACAGTGTCGACATGCTGGCCCGGCAGGGCTTCAGCTGGCGTCGTCCGTGATGTGAGGAAGCAGAACCGATGATCAAGAACCTGCATGACACCAACGCCACCGAGATCTCCAATGCGCTGATCCGGGCCCACTCCGAGCAGGGCCCGGCCACCGGCATGGTGCACACCCTGCTCGTGGTCTGCCGCGAGGACATCCGTGAGCGGGCCCTGGGGGCGGCGCTCGACGCCGCACGGGAACACCCGTCACGGGTGATCCTGGTGGTCGAGGCCAACGGTGGCCACGACGCCCCGCAGGGCCTGTGCGCCGAAATCCGCGTCGGCGAGGGGTTGCCCGGTGACGTGGTCAGCCTCGACGTGCCCGCCAGCCTGGAGGACCACCTCGACACCATCCTGCTGCCGCTGCTGCTGCCGGACTCCCCCGTGGTGGCCTGGTGGCCGGGTGACAGCCCCGAGAAGCCCGCCGACACGCTGATCGGCAAGCTCGCCACCCGCCGGATCACCGACGCCGGTGGGGTGGCCGACCCGTTGGCGGCGCTGGCCGTGCGGGCCGAGCACCATGCCCCGGGCGACACCGACCTGACCTGGACCAGGCTGACCAGCTGGCGTGCGCTGCTGGCGACCGCACTGGACCTCTACGACGGCCAGGTGCAGGGCGGGATCGTTGAAGCCGCACCCCACAACGCACCGGCCGAGCTGATGCGGGCCTGGCTCAGTTCGTGCCTGGGCATCGACGTGGACCGGCTCGACACCGCCGGGCCCGGGATCACCGGTGTGCGGTTGCACACCCCCGACGGTGACATCTCGCTGCTGCGTCCCAGCGGCGGCCAGATCGCCAGCTACACGGTGCCGGGGCAGCCCACCCGCAGCGTCGCCCTGCACCGGCGCAACATGACCTCGCTGATCACCGAGGAGTTGCGGCATTCGCAGCCCGACGAGGTGTTCGAGAGCGCCACCCGGGAGTATCTGACCAGGCTCAAGGCAGACCAGGCCCGGGGTACCCATCCGCGGGTCCAGTCCCCCAGCGAAGGAGCAAGCTGACATGTCGACCAGGACCCAGGTGCCCCGAGTTCTGCGCTATTCCAGCAGCGACGAGCTGGCCGATGCGGTGGCCAGCCTGCTGCTGACCCGGCTCGTCGAGCTGCAGGCCAAGGGTGAGGTGCACGTCTGCCTCACCGGTGGCCGGATCGCCAACCGGATGTACGAGTCGCTGGCGAGCCTGGCCGAGGGCTCCGAGCTGGACCCCTCGAAGCTGCACCTGTGGTGGGGCGACGAGCGTTTCGTCCCGCTGACCGACCCCGACCGGAACGCCAGCCAGTCGTTCGGGATCCTGGCGCGCACGATCTCGCTTCGTCCGGGCCAGACCCACGCGATGCCAGCCACCGACGGACGAGCCGACTCCGACGAGGCGGCGTTCAGCTACGCCCGCGAGCTCGGTGACACCGTCTTCGACGTCTGCCTGCTCGGCATGGGTGAGGACGGCCACGTGGCCTCCCTGTTCCCGAACCACCCCTCGTTCACCCAGCCCACCTCGGCCATGGTGATCGGGGTCAGTGACAGCCCCAAGCCCCCTTCTGAGCGAGTGTCCCTGACCATCCCGGCGATCAACCGCTCCCGCGCCGTGTGGGTCCTGGTCAGCGGCGAAGCCAAGGCCGAGGCCGTCCAGCGCACCATCGGCGGCGACCCCTCCCTGCCTGCCACCGCCGTCCAGGGCCGCGAGGAAACCTTCTTCTTCCTCGACCAGGCCGCCGCCAGCCTGCTCCCCCGCTACAACTGCCAGCTGTAGGTCATCGCGTTGCCGCGCCCCTCGTGGGACCCCCGCACCCGCACCGCGCGCTCATCCGAGCTGCATTCGTTGCACGTGCGCAAAGACTGCAGGTCACCCCACCCGGACGAGGCGCATTCCTTGCACGTGCGCAAAGAGTGCAGGTCCAGCGGCTGCCCACCACAGCTGTGGGCCGCCCCATCTACAGGATGAACGGCGCCGCCCGGGCACCACGCACCCCTCCTGGTCACCGCCCACCCAATGCCGGCACGCTGCACCCCGATCGGAGCACCACGCACCCATTGCTGGCACGGCGCACCCCTCAGAACCCGGCAGAAGGGGTGCGCCGTGAACCGACAGGGTGCGTCGTGCCTCCAGGGGGGTGCGTCGCGCACTGAGAGGGTATGCCGCCGGCCGCAGGCAGGCTGATCGGAGTCGCCCGCGTCGTCCGACCTGCGATTTTGCGCCCAGGCAACGAATACACCCCGCCCCACCCGGACGAGGCGCATTCCTTGCACCCACGCAAAGACTGCAGGCCCCACCCCGGACGAGGCGCTTTCCTTGCACGTGTGCAAGGACTGCAGGTGCGTGCCGCCCACCCCGCCACGGACCCCATCTGCAGCCCGAACCCACGTCTGCGAACCCACTCCCCATCTACAGCCCGAACCTGCTTCTGCACGTCGTACAGCCCCGCAGACTCAGGCACGCACTGCAGACGCCAACTGGCTCTGCGGACTCAGGCACGCACTGCAGACGCCAACTGGCTCTGCAGACGCAGTCACGCACTGCAAACGCCACCGGGCTCTGCGGACGCAAAAGCGGGCCCTGCACGAATGCGGGCCCGCCTTGTTTGAATGGTTTGCGCGGAACCCGCCGATCACCGGGGCCCACAGGGGTTTGCGCGGCCGCTGAGCGAGCGAGGAACGAGCGAGTCGAAGCCCGGAGCGCGAGCGAGCGAGATACGAGCGAGGAGCGCGACAATGCTCGGAGAGCCGCGCACGCGGGCGGAGCCCGCGAATCACTCAGTAGAAGATTTCCCCGCTGGCGCGGCGCAGGCGCAGGTCCGACAGGGCTTCGGCCAGGATCTCGGCGGCCTCGGCGTCGGTGCGACGCTCCTTCACGTAGGCCAGGTGCGTCTTGTAGGGGATGGTCTTCGGGGGCGGCGGCGGGTTGCTGGAGTCCATGTTCGCCGGGAGGCCACAGCGGGGGCAGTCCCAGGTCTCGGGAACCTGCGCCTCGGCCGAGAAGGCAGGACGGGTCTCGTGATGGTTCGAGCAGAAGTAGGACACGTGCAGGCGCGGTGCACTGTCGCCGCGTTCGGCCTCTCCCATCGGCCCGGCTCCGACACGACTTCCCCTGATGGCGCTGCCACCGACCACTTGACGTTCTCCCTCTCGATTGCCATCCGCGCCGATTGGTGCGGACGACGTCTTGCAATGTCCGTGCTTGTGCGGCGCACTCAGGCGCGCTCCCCCACGGTGGGGACTTGGTTCCTGGATCGGGTCAGAGGCCCAGCCTGTACAGGGCGAGCAGCCCGAAGATGCACATCAACCAGACGATGCCGACGAAGATGGTCAGCTTGTCGAGGTTGCGCTCGGCGACCGAGGTGCCGCCCATGGAGGTGGACATGCCACCACCGAACAGGTCGGACATGCCGCCACCGCGGCCCTTGTGCAGCAGCACCGACGCCGCCAGCAGGATGCTCGCGACAACCAGCACGATCGACAGCGTCAGGATGGGCCAGCTCGCCAGGGGAACCAAAGTCACCCGGACAGATTACCTCACCGGCGCGGGAATCCCACATCCGGCCCCGCTCCCTTGGGCATCCACCCCTCGCAGGCCGACCTGCGTTCGCGCCGGACGGAAAGTGCCCCGCCCGGAGCACGGGCGGGGCACTGTCCATGGCTGGTGTCGGTACCTCAGCGCTGGTGTCGATACCTGGTGTCGACGCAGCTGACCGGTCAGGCGGGCAGCGCGTAGAACCGGACGATGCCGGCGAACTCCTCCGGGTCGAGGCTGGCGCCACCGACCAGGGCACCGTCCACGTCAGGCTGGGCCATGATCTGGGCGATGTTCGCCGCCTTCACCGAACCGCCGTACTGGATGCGCACGGAGTCAGCGGTCTCCTGGTTGTGCATCTGGGCGATCTCGGCACGGATGGCGCCGCACACCTCCTGGGCGTCCTCCGGGGTGGCGACCTCACCGGTGCCGATGGCCCAGACCGGCTCGTAGGCGATCACGAGCCCGGCGACCTGCGCCGACGGGATGCCGGCCAAGGTGCCACGCACCTGCGCGATGGTGTACTCGACCTGCTTGCCCTCCTTGCGGACGTCCAGGCCCTCCCCCACGCAGATGATCGGGGTCATGCCGTGCTCCAGGACCTTCTTGGCCTTGGTGTTGATCAGGGCATCGTCCTCGCCGTGGTACTCACGACGCTCCGAGTGGCCGACGGCGACGTAGCTGCAGTTCAGCTTCGCCAGCATCTGCGCCGAGATCTCACCGGTGTAGGCACCCTTGTCGTGGGCAGACACGTCCTGGGCGCCGTGGACGATCGGCAGCCGGTCACCCTCGATGAGGGTCTGCACGGTGCGGATGTCGGTGTAGGGGGTCAGCACGACGCACTCGGACTGCTCCGGGTCCCACTGCTTGTCGTTCAGGGTCCAGGCCAGCTTCTGCACCAGGCCGACGGCCTCAACGTGGTTGAGGTTCATCTTCCAGTTGCCGGCCATGATGGGCTTGCGGGTCACTTGTCTTCCTCCAGAACGGTCAGGCCGGGGAGCTCCTTGCCCTCCAGGTACTCCAGCGAGGCGCCGCCACCGGTCGAGATGTGGCCGAAGGCCTCATCGGCGAAGCCGAGGTCGCGCACCGCGGCAGCCGAGTCGCCGCCACCGACGACCGACAGCCCGTCGACCTCGGTCAGGGCCTGCGCGACGGCCTTGGTGCCGTTCGAGAACTCTTCGATCTCGAAGACGCCCATGGGGCCGTTCCAGAACACGGTCTTCGCGCCGCGGATGGCGTCGGCGAACAGCTTCTCGGACTCGGGGCCGATGTCCAGCCCGGCCTTGCCGGCGGGGATGGCGTCGGCAGCGACGACCTCGACGTCACCCTGGGGGGTCTTGGCGGCGAAGTCGGCGCCGTCGGCGACGCGCACGTCGACGGGCAGGATGATCTGCTTGCCGGCGGCAGCAGCCTCGTCCAGGTAGCGCTTGCACGTCTCGACGTTCGACTCGTCGACGATGGAGTTGCCGATCTCGAAGCCCTGGGCCTTGAGGAAGGTGAACAGCATGCCCCCGCCGATCACCAGGGTGTCGGCGATCTTGAGCAGGTTGTCGATGACGTTGAGCTTGTCGGCGACCTTCGCACCACCGAGGACGACCACGAACGGGCGGGCCGGGTCCTTGGTGAGGGTGGCGAGGATGTCGGTTTCCTTCTTCACGAGGGTGCCGGCAGCGCTGGGCAGCAGCTTGGCGACGTCGTAGACCGAGGCCTGCTTGCGGTGGACGACACCGAAGCCGTCGGAGACGAAGACGTCACCGAAGGCGGCGTACTTGGCGGCCAGTTCGGCGCGCTCGGCCTCGTCCTTGGACTCTTCGGCCGGCTCGTAGCGAACGTTCTCGAGCAGGGCGATCTCACCGTCGGCCAGCGAGTCGACGGTCTGCTTCGCGGAGTCACCGACCACGTCGGCGGCGAGCTTCACCTCGGTGCCTAGCAGCTCGGAGAGCCGGGCAGCGACCGGGGCCAGCGAGTACTTGGGGTTGGCCTCACCCTTGGGACGACCCAAGTGGGCCATGACCGCGACGCGGGCGCCGGCGTCACGCAGCTCGGTGAGGGTGGGGAGGGCGGCGCGGATGCGTCCGTCGTCGGTGATGGTCTGGCCGTCGAGGGGAACATTGAAATCGCAGCGGATGACCACGCGCTTTCCGCGCAGGTCACCCAGTTCGGATACTGACTTCACAGCGAGATGCCTTTCGTTCGAAACAGGGAGGTGCCGGGTTGCTGGCCCCGGGGACGACGAAGGGGCGGGGTGATCCACCCCACCCCTTCATCGACCAGGGAGATTGGTCAGAGCTTGCTGGCCACCAGGCTGGTCAGGTCGACCAGGCGGTTGGAGTAGCCCCACTCGTTGTCGTACCAGCCGACAACCTTGACCTGGTTGCCGATGACCTTGGTCAGGCCGGCATCGAAGATGCAGGAGGCCGGGTCGGTCTCGATGTCCTTGGAGACGATCGGGTCCTCGGTGTAGGTCAGGATGCCCTTCAGCGGGCCCTCGGCAGCAGCCTTGATCAGCGCGTTGACCTCTTCGACGGTGGTCTCACGGGGAGCCTCGAAGGTCAGGTCGGTGGCCGAACCGGTGGGGGTCGGGACGCGCATGGCGTAACCGTCGAACTTGCCCTTCAGCTCGGGCAGCACCAGGGCGACGGCAGCAGCAGCACCGGTCTTGGTGGGCACGATGTTCAGGGCGGCGGCGCGCGAACGACGCAGGTCGCTGTGCGGGCCGTCCTGCAGGTTCTGGTCGGCGGTGTAGGCGTGGATGGTGGTCATCAGGCCCTTGACGATGCCCAGACCATCGTTGATCACCTTGGCCATCGGGGCCAGGCAGTTGGTGGTGCAGGAAGCGTTGGAGATGATGTTGTGCGCCGCCGGGTCGTAGTCGCCGTCGTTGACGCCCATCACGATGGTGATGTCCTCGTTCTTGGCGGGAGCCGAGATCAGGACCTTCTTCGCGCCGGCGGTGATGTGGGCCTGCGCGGCCTCAGCCTTGGTGAAGCGACCGGTCGACTCGATCACGATGTCGACACCGAGGTCACCCCACGGCAGGTTGGCGGGGTCCTTCTCTTCGAAGACCTTGATCTGCTTGCCGTCGACGGTGATGGACTCCTCGTCGTAGGAGATCTCACCGGGGAAGCGACCCAGGATCGAGTCGTACTTCAGCAGGTGGGCCAGGGTCTTGTTGTCAGTCAGGTCGTTGACGGCCACGACATCCAGGTCGGCGCCCTGCGCGAGCAGCGCGCGGAAGTAGTTACGGCCGATGCGGCCGAAGCCGTTGATTCCAACCTTGACGGTCATGTGTGATCTCCTTAAGAGCTCTTGGGTTGTGATGCAATCCTAACGAATGGGTCACGGCGGCGGGAGTGGGGGTCATTGCTTTTCGGACTGCCCGACACCTGTGCGCGCCGCGAGCCCCCATGGTGGGCGAATGCGCAGGCCCTGTTCGTCCGCCCCGCATCAAACACCGTTACCAAACTGCTGTGACGAAGCCTGCGCGATGACCCCGCGGGCTCCTACGATTCTTGGCATGACCACACCCGAGGCCGGGGCGCCCGACGCCCTGGATCCCACTGCTGACCCCTTCCAGGACCATCCCGGGCGTGGGGGTGTTGACGACCCGACGATCTGGCTGGCGAACTTCCTGGCCGAGGCCGAACAGCTGGCTGCCCAGGCGCAGGCCGCCGAGGCCGCGATGGCCGACCAGTCCACCACCGTCGAGAACCGGTTCATGCGGATGACCATGGGGGCCTCCGGCCAGATCACCAAGCTGGTGTTCTCGCCCTCAGCCAATGCCGCCACGGCCGCCCAGCTCACCGAGGCCTTCCAGGAACTGCACGTGCAGGCCGCCTCCAGCGCCACCCGCGACACCCTGAAGATCATGTCGACCCTCGTGGGCCCCGACGACCCCTCGCTGGGCGCGATCCGTGACTCGGTCTCCGACGAGGTCCGCGAGCAGATGGCACTCGACGACGCCGCCGAGGCTGCCGGCGACCCGTCAGGAGACCAGTGATGAGTTCCAACCCGTACAACGACCACGCCGGCACCACCGACGCCACGCACCGCTACAGCGGCGGCACCTCCCCTACCCCCGGGGGCTACGGCAGCTACCCGGGTGCCACCGGCACCACCGGGACGTCGACGGGCGGCCAGGGCACCACGACCTGGCAGCTCGGGGAGTTCGAGACCCACATGGGGCGCCTCAGCCGGGTCCATGAGTCGGTGCTGGCCACCAACCAGAAGACCAGCGATGCGGTGCAGAACACCGGTGAGGCCTACGGGATGCTGTTCGGCTGGGCGATCATGCCGTTCCTGAACAGGATCGCTGATGCGACGGTCGACTTCACCGACAAGCTGGCCGGTGCCGTCGAGAACAGCCGCCAGGCGATGCGGATGACGATGGCCGCCTACAACGATCGTGAGTCGGCCAACGCCGCCTCGACCCTCAAGATCAACAGCGACAATCCCGGGAGCTACCGATGAGCGAGAACCAGCTGGCCGGCCTGGTCAAGACCGCCACCTCCGTGCTCGGCGACGGCAAGCTCGATGCCAATGACATCCCCGCCGTCGGCAACGCGGTGCTTGGCTTCCTCGGGGTCGACATCGACGCGGCCGGGGCCGCCGGCCAGTCGCCCCTGGGCCAGCTGATGCAGCTGGTGGTCAGCAAGATCGACTTCCTCTCCAAGCCGCTGGAGAAGCTGCTGGGCAGTGCGGAACTGGTGCAGCAGCAGGCACAGGACTGGCAGGCGGTGGCACAGAGCTTCACCGAGGCCGGGCAGGACTACGCCGGTGGTGCCGCGGACATGCCGAGCTGGTCGGGCAGCGGTGCCAGTGAGTACGCCCAGATCCGTGATGCGGCGACCCGGATCTTCCCGCAGGCCGCCCAGGGCGCCCAGTCGATGTCGGTGCTGGTGGTCAAGGCCGGTGCCATGGTGGCCGAGGTCCGCGCGATGATCTGGGACCTCCTGGCGCAGTTCCTGGGCAATGTGATCAGCTCGGCGCTGTCGGCGCTGGCTGCGGCCGTGCCGACCTTCGGCGCCTCGATCGCGGCGTTCGCGACGTGGTTCATCGGCAGTTCGGCGAGCCTGGCGCAGCGCTTCTTCCAGATGCTGCAGAAGCTGCTCAAGGCTGCCGCCGACTTCGGCAAGGCGCTCGGTGAGGAGTCGAAGAAGTTGAAGGAGGCCGGCAACCTGATGGGCCAGTTCAGCCGCGGCCTCGGGGTGGCCTGAGGCTCGTCCAAGCAGTTTTCGGCCCCCACCACGAGGGCCGCGGGGCCGGGCAGGTCTAGCCGGTCTGGTCCTCGGCCTCGTCCAGCATCGCCATCGTCAGGTGCGCCTCGGTGTTGGGGATCCCCTGCTCCTCGGCGACCTTGTCGGCGGTGGCCAGCAGCCGTCGGATGCGGCCTGCGACCGCGTCCTTGGTGAGTGGCGGTTCGTGGGCCTGGCCGAGTTCCTCGAGGCTGGCGTTGCGGTGCTCGAGGCGCAGGCGCCCGGCGGCGAGCAGGTGGTCGGGGATGTCGTCGCCGAGGATCTCCAGGGCGCGTTCCACGCGGGCCGAGGCGGCCACCGCGGCGCGGGCCGAGCGGCGCAGGTTGGCGTCGTCGAAGTTGGCCAGTCGGTTCGCCGAGGCGCGGACCTCCCGGCGCATCCGGCGTTCCTCCCAGGCCATCATCGTTTCGTGGGCACCCATCTGCGCCAGCAGCTGCGAGATCGCCTCACCGTCGCGGATGACGACCCGGTCCACCCCCCTCACCTCGCGGGCCTTGGCCGTGATGCCGATCCGGCGGGCTGCCCCGACCAGGGCCAGCGCCGCCTCACTGTTGGGGCTGGTGACCTCGAGCGACATGGATCGTCCGGGTTCGGTGAGGGAGCCGTGGGCGAGGAAGGCCCCGCGCCAGACCGCCACCTGGCAGCAGGTCCCGGCACCGACCACCCCGGACGGGAGTCCGCGCGCGGGTCGTCCCTTGGAATCGACCAGCCCGGTCTGGCGGGCCAGCGATGCACCTTCCTGGACGACGCGGACGGTGTAGCGGGTGCCGCGCCGCAGCCCCGCACCCTGGATGACGAGCATCTCGGAGTCGAGCCCGTACACCTCATGGATCCCGGTGCGCAGTCGCCGGGCGGCTGCGCCGGTGTCGAGTTCGCACTCGATCACCAGATGCCCCCCACCGACGATGTGCAGGCCTCCCCCGAAGCGGAGCATGGAGACGATTTCTGCTCGACGGCAGCAGGGTTTGGTGACCTTGATGGTGCACAGTTCGGACTTCACCATGGGGGTCATCGCCATGAGGAGCATCCTCCCACATTGCCGGTCATCGGGCCTGCGTTCGCGGGTGCCGGGGGCTCAAAGCCCCATGAGCTCCTGGAAGACCGAGGCCAGTCGCAGCGGGTCATGCCGGGGGCTGCCGTCGCGCATCGCGACGTCGGCGATGACCAGGTCGGCGCCCAGGGAGTCGGCGAAGGTCGGCAGGTGCCGGTCGTCGGCCGCTGAGCTGTGGTCGACCACAATGTGGTCGAGTCGCAGCCCCGGTGCGTGCTCGGCCAGCAGCTCCAAGTGTCGGGAGGCGGTGTAGCCCTCGGTCTCGTCGGCCGGTCGCAGGTTGAGGGTCAGGATGCGGCTGGCGCTGGTGGTGGTGATCGCCTCGTACAGCTCCGGGACGAGCAGGTGCGGCATCACCGACGTGAACCAGGACCCGGGGCCGAGGATGACGAAGTCACTGTCGTTGACCGCTCGGACCGACTCGGGGCAGGCCGGGGCGTCCGGCGGCACGAGCCGCACCCGCTGCACCTGGCCGCGGGTCTTGGCGATGGTGGCCTGACCGGCCAGGGTGCACATCTCGTCGGGTGAGACCGGGTCGAGGCCGAGCACTTCGGCCTCGATGCCCAGGGGGACGGTGGACATCGGCAGCACCCGGCCGCGGGAGTTGAGCAGGTCACCGACCATGCGCAGCCCCTCGACGGGGTTGCCCAGTTTCTGCCAGGCCCCGACGATCAGCAGGTTGCCGATGGCGTGCCCGCCGAGCGAGCCCTCCCCAGGGAAGCGGGTCTGCAGGATCTGCGCCCACGTCCGGCCAGCGTGGTCGTCGCCGCACAGGGCTGCCAGCGCCATCCGCAGGTCACCCGGTGGCAGTCCCCCGAACTCGTCGCGGATGCGTCCGGAAGAACCGCCGTCATCGGCGACGGTCACCACGGCGGTGAGCCGGTCGGTCAGTCGCCGCAGAGCGCTCAGCGACGCGGACAGGCCGTGACCCCCGCCCAGGGCGGTGACATGCGGCAGCGGACCCAGATTCATTCCAGCCCCAGGTCCCGGTGGATGACGCCCACGTGGTAGCCGACCGCCGACAGCCGGCGGGCGAGTTCTTCCGACATGGCGGTGGAACGGTGCTTGCCGCCGGTGCAGCCGACCGCGATGGTCAGCTGTCGCTTCCCCTCCCGCACGTAACCCGGGGCCATGGTGGACAGCAGGCCCTCCAGCTGGTCCAGGAACTCGACTGCCCCGGGCTGGGACAGCACGTAGGAGCTGACCGGCTCCGAGAGCCCGGTCATCGGACGAAGGTCGGGCACCCAGTGCGGGTTGGGCAGGAAACGGACGTCGAAGACCAGGTCGGCATCAATGGGCAACCCGTTCTTGAACCCGAAGGACAGGATGGCGATGCGCACCATCTGGTCGCGTTCACCGCCGTAGGCGTGGGCGACCCGGCTGCCAAGCTGGTGCACGGTGAGGTTGGAGGTGTCGATGACCATGTCGGCGCCCGACCGCAGCGGCGCCAGCAGTCGGCGCTCCTTCACGATGGCCTCGACCAGGCGGCCGTCGCCCTGCAACGGCAGCGGGCGCCGCGACGACTCCTGGCGCTTCACGATGACGGCGTCGGTGGCTTCCAGGAACAGCACTTCGGGACGAATGCCGTTGGCCTCCAGCGCGGTTTCGAGCTGCGGCATCTGGTCGACCAGCGCGGCGGAGCGGACGTCGAGGATGACCGAGACCCGGCGGATCTTGTTGTTGGCAGCGATCTCCATCAGGTGCGGGATCATCAGCGCCGGCAGGTTGTCGACCACGTACCAGCCCAGGTCCTCCATGGTGTGGGCGGCGGTGCGCCTCCCGGCCCCGGACATGCCGGTGATGATCACCAGCCGCATCGGCGCCTCCAGTGGCGCGGTGGGGTCCGGAACGGTGTCGGTGCTCGGCGAGGTCGTCACCGCTCCATTATTGCCCGAGCCCGGCCGCTGCGGGCAGGAGGCTCGCTCAGCCCTCGATGAGCTCGCCGGTCGCGGTGTTCAGCGCCACCGTGGTCTGGTCTGCCAGGGCATCGTGGACCGCACCGGCCAGGGTCGGGCCGAAGCCAGGCACCTGGGCGATCTCGGCGACGGTGGCGGCCCGCAGCTTCTTCATGGAACCGAAGTAGCTGACCAGCGCCTTGCGACGCACCTCACCGAGGCCGGGCACGTCGTCGAGGGCCGACTGCAGCATGGCGGCGCTGCGACGACCTCGGTGGTGGGTGATGGCGAAGCGGTGCGCCTCGTCGCGCAGCCGCTGCAGCAGGTAGAGGCCTTCGCTGGTGCGCGGCAGGATGACGGGCATGTCGTCCTCGGGCACCCACACCTCCTCGAGGCGTTTGGCCAGCCCGCACAGGGCGATGTCGGTGATGCCGAGGTCGTCCATGGCTCGTTGGGCGGCGGCGACCTGGGGCTGGCCGCCGTCCACCACGATCAGGGCGGGGGCGTAGGCGAAGCGGCGTGGTGCACCGGTGGTCGCATCGACCAACACGGGGCCGCCGTCGGCCTCGGCAGCCATGGAGGCGCGGTCGTCCAGCAGGCGCTTGAGCCGTCGGGTGATCACCTCGTGCATCGCCCGGACGTCGTCGGAGCCCTCGAAGCTGCGGATGATGAACCTGCGGTACTCCGATTTGCGGGGCAGTCCGTCCTCGAAGACGACCATCGAGGCGACCACCTCCTGGCCCTGCGTGTGGGAGATGTCGAAACACTCAATGCGCAGCGGTGGTTCCGGCAGCGCGAGGGCCGTCTGCACCTCTTCCAGCGCCCGGTTGCGGGTGGTCAGGTCGCTGGCCCGCTTCATCTTGTGCTGGGCCAGGGCCTCGGCGGCGTTGCGGGCCACGGTGTCCATCAGGGTGGCCTTGTCGCCGCGCTGCGGCACCCGGATGGTGACCTTGCTGCCGCGCACACCACTGAGCAGTTCGGCCATCACCTCACCGCTGGTGGGCAGCTCGGGCACCAGGATCTCGCGGGGAACAGCCGACCCCTGGTCGGGGTCACCGGCGGCGTCGGCATCGGCATAGAACTGCAGCAGGAACGCCTCCACCAGGTCGGCCGATGAACTGTCGTCGGCCCGGTCGGCGACCCACCCCCGTTCACCGCTGACCCGGCCGGAGCGGACGTGGAAGATCTGCACCGAGACCTCCAGCGGGTCTTCGGCGATGGCGATCACGTCGGCGTCGGTGCCGTCGGAGAAGACGATGGCGTTCTTCTCGGTGGCCTGCCGCAGCGCCACCAGGGAGTCGCGCAGCACGGCCGCCTTCTCGAACTCCAGGTTGTCGGAGGCGGCCTGCATCGACTTCTCCAACCGGCGGGTCAGCTGCTGGCTGCGTCCGGACATGAAGGTGCAGAAGTCATCGGCCAGGTCGCGGTGGTCGTCCTCGCTGATCCACTCGACGCAGGGGGCCGAGCACTTGCCGATGTGGGCGAGCAGGCAGGGTCGTCCGCTGGCCCTGGCCGAGTTGAACACCCCCGTCGAGCAGGACCGCATCGGGAAGACCCGCAGCAGCAAGTCGACGGTCTCCCGGATGGCCCAGGCCTGCCCGAAGGGCCCAAAGTAACGGTTGCCCTTCTTCTTCTTGCCGCGGCCGACGTAGACGCGCGGCACGTCCTCGGCCCAGGTGACGCACAGCCAGGGGTAGGACTTGTCGTCGCGGTACTTGACGTTGAACCGCGGGTCGTACTGCTGGATCCAGGTGTATTCGAGCTGCAGCGACTCGAGTTCATTCTGCACCACCGTCCATTCGACCTTCGCGGCGGTGCGCACCATGGTCTGGGTGCGGAAGTGCAGCGAGGCGGGGTCGGCGAAGTAGGAGTTGAGGCGTTGGCGCAGGTTCTTGGCCTTGCCGACGTACAGGACGGTGCCGTGGCTGTCGATGAATCGGTAGACGCCCGGTTCGGTGGGGATGGTGCCCGGGGCCGGTCGATAGGTGGACGGATCAGCCATGACGACGAGTCTAGGTCGTGGTTCTGACACGGCGGATCCTCACCGGCCCGGCACGGTGGTTGACGCCGGGGAATACGCTGGGACCACCATTCCCGCCGCCGGCGAAAGGCCACCGATGACCCCCGACCGTCGACTGTTCCTCACCGCCTCGCTGGCGGCCGCCGCCGTGGGCCTGGCCGGCTGCTCCGGGGACAACTCCGCAGCCCCGAGCATCAATGAACCCCGCGAACCCATCACCGTTCCCGTGGCCGATGTGCCCAGCGGTAGCGGCGTCGTCCTGAAGGGCCGCGGTTTCGTGGTCACCCAGCCCACCGACGGGGACTTCAAGGCCTTCAGCGCCATCTGCCCCCACCAGGGCTGCGAAGTGACCAATGTGGCCGACAACGAGATCATCTGCGGCTGCCACGGGTCGCGGTTCAACCTGTCCAGCGGTGCGGTGACCAGGGGTCCGGCCACCACCGGGCTGGGGGCCGCCACCGTCACCCGCGACGGCGACACCCTGACCGTCACCGGTTCCTGACCCGGACGAGCGGCCCGGCTACCCAGAACCTGGGGCTGCCCAGAACCCGGGCTGCTCAGAACTTGGGCGTGCGCGGCACGCGACTGCGCGCCGCCGGCGCAGCCTTCTTCGCCGCCGCGGTCTTGGCCGCCGTGGTCCGGGTGGCGGTGCTCTTCTTCGCTGCTGTGGACTTCGCAGTCGTGGACTTCGCCGCCGTGGACTTCCGCGCGGTCGTCTTCTTCGCGGTCGACTTCTTCGCGGGGGCAGGGGCATCCAGCAGGGCAGGTTCGACCCCCCCTACCGGCACCTCGTGGCCGTTGAGCACCTCGGCCAGGAACTGGCCGGTGTAGGAACCCGGGGTTGCGGCCACCGTTTCGGGGGTGCCCTCCGCGACCACGAGCCCACCCCCGGAGCCACCTTCCGGCCCCAGGTCGATGACCCAGTCGGCGGTCTTGATGACGTCCAGGTTGTGCTCGATGACCACGACGGTGTTGCCGGAGTCGACCAGCCTGCCCAGCACCCCCAGCAGCTTGCGGATGTCCTCGAAGTGCAGGCCGGTGGTCGGCTCGTCGAGCACGTACATGGTGCGACCGGTCGACCGCTTCTGCAGCTCGGCGGCGAGCTTGACCCGCTGGGCCTCACCACCGGACAAGGTGGTCGCCGGCTGCCCGAGCCGGACGTAACCCAGGCCCACGCGGTCCAGGGTCACCATGTAGCGGTGGATCGAGCTGATCGGCTCGAAGAAGGTGACCGCTTCCTCGATGGGCATGTCGAGCACCTCGGCGATGGTCTTGCCCTTGTAGGTGACCTCGAGCGTTTCCCGGTTGTAGCGGGCGCCGTGGCACACCTCGCAGGGCACGTAGACGTCGGGCAGGAAGTTCATCTCGATCTTGATGGTGCCGTCGCCCATGCAGTTCTCGCAGCGACCGCCCTTGGTGTTGAACGAGAACCTGCCCTGCAGGTAACCGCGGACCTTGGCCTCCGGCGTCTGCGCGAACAGGGCACGGATCTTGTCGAACACACCGGTGTAGGTGGCCGGGTTCGACCGGGGTGTGCGCCCGATCGGCGACTGGTCGACGTGGATGATCTTGTCGATCTGGTCGGCACCCTCGATGCTGCGGTGCCGGCCGGGGATCGCCTTGGTGCGGTAGATGCGCTTGGCCAGCGCCTTGTACAGGATGGAGTTGACCAGCGACGACTTGCCCGACCCGGACACCCCGGTGACCGCCACGAACTGGCCCAACGGCACCTCGACGGTGACGTCGCGCAGGTTGTTCTCGCTCGCCTCACGGATGGTGATGGTGCGGCCGCTGCTGGGCCGGCGCGCAGCCGGCAGGGGGATGCTGCGCTTGCCGCTGAGGTACTGGCCGGTCAGCGAGTCGTCGCTGCTGAGCAGTTCCTCGACGGGTCCGCTGACCACGACCCGGCCACCGTGCTCACCTGCCCGCGGCCCGATGTCAACGGCCCAGTCGGCCGTCCTGATGGTGTCCTCGTCATGCTCCACCACGATCAGGGTGTTGCCGAGGTCACGCAGCTTCACCAGGGTCTCGATGAGGCGGCGGTTGTCGCGCTGGTGCAGCCCGATCGAGGGCTCGTCGAGCACATAGAGCACCCCGACCAGGCCGGAACCGATCTGGGTGGCCAGGCGGATGCGCTGCGCCTCACCGCCGGACAGGGTGCCGGCCGGTCGTGACAGGGTCAGGTAGTCCAGGCCCACGTCGAGCAGGAACCGCAACCGCAGGTCGATCTCCTTCAGCACCAGGGCACCGATCTTGCGCTCACGCTCGTTGAGTTCCAGCGCGCTGAAGAAGGCGGCCGAGTCCTTGATGGACATGGCTGAGACCTCGGCGATGTTGCGGCCACCGACGGTGACCGCCAGGCTCGACGGCTTGAGCCGGGCACCGTGGCAGGCGCTGCACGGGATCTCGCGCATGTACTCACCGAAGCGTTCCCGCATGGCATCGGTCTCGGCGTCGGCATGGCGGCGCTTCACGTAGTGGATGGCGCCCTCGAACTTCTGGGTGAAGCTGCGCACGCGCCCGAAGCGGTTGCGGTAGCGCACGACCACGGGGTCACCGATGCCCTCGAGCAGCACCTTGCGGGCCCGCGGGGAGAGATCACGCCAGGGGGTGTCCACGTCGAAGCCCTCGGACTCGCCGAGCGCCTCGTAGACGTGCTCGAAGTGCGAGGCAACGTGGGGGGTGTTCCAGACCGCAATGGCCCCCTCGGCCAGGGACAGCGAGTCGTCGGGCACCAACAGGTCGGCGTCGACCTCCATCGTCGTGCCCAGCCCCGTGCAGGCGGGGCAGGCCCCCCACGGCGCGTTGAAGGAGAACTGGCGGGGTTCGAGTTCCTCGATGGAGATGTCGTGCTCGTTGGGGCAGGCGAGGTTCTCGGAGTAGCGGCGCTCGCGCTGCGAGGCGTCGGCGGGCAGGTCGACAAACTCGACCCCGACCACCCCGTGGGCCAGCTTCAAGGCAGTCTCGACCGAGTCGGTGAGCCGCTGCTTGACCGACGCCTTGATGGCGATGCGGTCGACGACCACGTCGATGTCGTGCTTCTTCTGCTTGTCGAGCGTCGGCGGGCTGGTCAGCGGCAACGTGTCGCCATCGACCCGGGCGCGGCTGAAGCCCTGGCTCGTCAGGTCCTTGAACAGCTCGAGGTATTCACCCTTGCGACCACGGATCACCGGCGCCAGCACCTGCAGCCGGGTGCCCTCGGCCAGGTTGAGCAGCCGGTCGACGATCTGTTGGGGGGTCTGCCGGCTGATGGGCTCGCCACATTCGGGGCAGTGCGGGTGCCCGACCCGGGCGTACAACAGGCGCAGGTAGTCGTGCACCTCGGTGATGGTGCCGACGGTGGAGCGCGGGTTGCGGCTGGTCGACTTCTGGTCGATGGCCACCGCAGGGCTGAGGCCCTCGATCAGGTCGACGTCGGGCTTGTCCATCTGGCCGAGGAACTGCCTGGCGTAGGACGACAGGGATTCGACGTAGCGGCGCTGCCCCTCCGCGAAGATGGTGTCGAAGGCCAGGGACGACTTGCCCGAACCCGACAGTCCGGTGAACACGATCAGTGAGTCGCGGGGAAGGTCGAGCGAGACGTCGCGAAGGTTGTGGGTGCGCGCACCTCGGACGATCAGTCGTTCATTCACACAGTGCATGCTATGCCCCCCGCCCGACAATTCACGTTGCACGGGATCGCGCACGGCCTGCAGGCCCACTACGGTGGACAACATGGACGCAGCCACGCCCGGAGACGACAGCACCCTGCCCACCGTCGCTGCTGTGCGCCACCGCAAGATGGAGGCCACGCAGCACCTGTTGGGTGACACCATCCGCCTCAGCGACGAGGAATGGCAGTCGCCGAGCCTGCTGCCGGGCTGGACCCGCGCCCACGTCGCCACCCACCTGGCTCGCAACGCCGACGGCCTGACCCGCTCCGCCCGGGGGTTCATCGAGGGTTCCCCGGTGCCGATGTACGCCTCCGAGTCGGAACGCCAGAGCGAGATCGAACGAGGTTCCGAACGCAGCGGGCTGGAGCTGCAGATCGACCTCGACACCTCGGCCGGCGAACTCAACCGCGTGCTCACTGACCTGATGGCACTGCCGGACGAGCGGCTCGCCGAGCCGGTCCAGTTGCGCCCCCGCTTCAGTGTCCCAGCGCGACTGCTGCCGATGGCACGCCTCTCGGAGGTGGTCCTGCACCGGATCGACCTGGGCGTCGGCTACACCATCGACGACCTCGAGGACGACATCGCCGGCTGGTTGCTCGACTGGGTGCTGTTGCGGCTGTCGAACCGCGTGGACATTCCCCGCCTGCGGCTGGTCTCCAGTTCGGGACGCGTCGCGACCACCGGCACCTTCGGTGACGAGGTGGAGGTCAGCGGCGATGACCGGCACCTGCTCGGCTGGTTGACCGGGCGCTCCGGCGCCGAGTCCCTCACCCAGGCTGACCTGGCCGTGCTGCCCCTGATCGGTTGACCCACCTGCCCGACGACGAACGACCACCTGGAGGAACCATGACCACCTACCACGTCGACCCCCAGTCCGACCCGCTGAGCTTCGACCTCGGCGGCGGGGTGTTCTGCACCAAACAGTCCCTGGGCGACATGGACAACAACGGCTACCTGTTGGCCGGGGCCGAGGGACCCGTGGTCTGGATCGATGCCGCGGCCCAGCCCGAGGTGATCGCCCGGGTGCTGGACGGTCGTGAGCTGGCCGCGGTGGTCACCACCCACCGCCACTTCGACCACATCGGCGCCACCGCCGAAGTGATGGCCTCGACGTCTGCCACCGGCTACTGCGGTGAGCCCGATCGTGAGTCGATCCAGGCCGACACCAGCACCGAGCAGGTCGGGGTCTGGACCGGGGACACCATCGCCGTGGGCACCTCGGGCGCCCTGGCGGTGATCGGCATCGTCGGCCACACCCCGGGCTCGATCACCCTGGCGTGGACCCCCGCCGACGGGCCGACCCACCTGTTCACCGGCGATTCTCTTTTCCCGGGTGGTGTGGGAAAAACCTGGAGCCCTGAGGACTTCACCACCCTGGTCGATGAGGTCAGCACCAAGATCTTCGACCGGTTCGGCGACGACACCGTCGTCCACCCCGGCCACGGGGACGCCACCACGCTGGGCGCCGAGCGCCCGCAGCTCGCCGAGTGGCGCACCCGGGGCTGGTGAGTACAGGGCTGGTGAGTCCCCCGTAGCAGCTACTTGTTGGCCTCGATCATCTGGCGCAGTTCCTTCTTCAGGTCGGCGATCTCGTCACGCAGCCGCGCGGCCAGTTCGAACTGCAGTTCGTGGGCGGCGGTGTGCATCTGCTCGGTCAATTCGGTGATCAGCCCGGCCAGTTCGCTGGCGGCCATGCTGGACGGGTCGAGGTCACGCTTCTCCCCCAGCGTGGGCACGGGCTGACCCTTGCGCCCGCCCTTGGCCGCCTGCTTCACCAACGCCTCGGTGTCCTGGTCCTCCCGGGCGAGCATGTCGGTGATGTCGGCGATCTTCTTGCGCAGCGGCTGCGGGTCGATGCCGTGCTCGGTGTTGTACGCCACCTGGATCGCGCGACGGCGGTTGGTCTCGTCCAACGCTTTCGCCATCGAGTCGGTGATCCGGTCGGCGTACATGTGCACCTGCCCGGCGACGTTGCGGGCCGCTCGTCCGATGGTCTGGATCAGGGAACGTTCCGAACGCAGGAAGCCCTCCTTGTCGGCGTCCAGGATCGCGACCAGTGACACCTCGGGCAGGTCGAGGCCCTCGCGCAGCAGGTTGATGCCCACCAGCACGTCATACTCCCCCATCCGCAGCTCACGCAGCAGCTCGATGCGGCGCAGCGTGTCCACCTCCGAGTGCAGGTAGCGGGTCCGCACCCCGTTCTCGAGCAGGTAGTCGGTCAGGTCCTCGGCCATCTTCTTGGTGAGCGTGGTCACCAGCACCCGTTCCTTGCGTTCGACCCGCAGCCTGATCTCGCCCATCAGGTCATCGATCTGCCCCTTGGTGGGCTTGACGATCACCTCGGGGTCGACCAGGCCGGTCGGCCGGATGATCTGCTGGACGAAGCCGTCGGATCGGGCCATCTCGTAGTTGCCGGGGGTCGCCGACAGGTAGACCGTCTGGCCGATCCGGTCGACGAATTCCTCCCACCGCAGCGGCCGGTTGTCCATCGCCGAAGGCAGCCGGAACCCGTGCTCCACCAGCGTCCGCTTGCGCGACATGTCGCCCTCGAACATGCCACCGATCTGCGGCACCGTCACGTGGGACTCGTCGATGACCAGCAGGAAGTCTTCGGGGAAGTAGTCCAGCAGGCAGTTGGGGGCACTGCCGCGTTCCCGCCCGTCGATGTGCAGCGAGTAGTTCTCGATGCCCGAACAGGTGCCGATCTGGCGCATCATCTCGATGTCGTAGGTGGTGCGCATGCGCAGCCGCTGCGCCTCCAGCAGCTTGTTCTGCGCCTCCAGCTCGGCGAGCCGCTGGTCCAGCTCAGCCTCGATGGTGGCGATGGCACGTTCCATCCGCTGGTTGCCGGCCGAGTAGTGCGAGGCAGGGAAGACGTAGATCTCATCATCGGTGGTCACCACCTCACCGCTGACCGGGTGCAGCGTCGACAACGCCTCGATCTCGTCGCCGAAGAACTCGACCCGGACCGCATGCTCCTCATACATCGGGAAGATCTCCAGCGTGTCACCGCGCACCCGGAACGTGCCACGGGTGCCGGCCAGGTCGTTGCGGGCGTACTGCATCTCCACCAGGTGGCGCAGCAGCGCATCGCGGTCGCGTTCCTCCCCCACCCGCAGGGTGACCATCTGGTCCAGGTACTCCTGCGGGGTGCCCAGGCCGTAGATGGCCGAGACGGTGGCGACCACGATCACGTCACGCCGGGTGAGCAGCGAGTTGGTGGCCGAGTGGCGCAACCGCTCCACCTCCTCGTTCAGCGAGGAGTCCTTCTCGATGTAGGTGTCGGTCTGCGGCACATAGGCCTCGGGTTGGTAGTAGTCGTAGTACGACACGAAGTACTCGACCGCGTTGTCGGGGAAGAATTGGCGCAGTTCGTTGGCGAACTGGGCGGCCAGCGTCTTGTTCGGCTGCATCACCAGCATCGGGCGCTGCACCCGTTCAGCCAGCCACGCCACGGTGGCGGTCTTGCCGGTGCCGGTCGCACCCAGCAGCACAACATCCTGCTCGCCGCTCTCGAGGCGTCGTTGCAGGTCGTCGATGGCCTCGGGCTGGTCACCGGCCGGGTCGAAGTCCGCGACCATCCTGAACGGGGCCACGCGACGCTGGATGTCTCCTACTGGACGCATGGGACCAGCCTAGGCGCCGCCCCCGACAAAACCCGTGGTGAGAGGTTGGCGGTGGGCGAACAGCGGACGACCGGGGCAGGTGCCCCGGTCGTCCGAACTGCTGTGCGGTCGCTGCTCAGCCGCCGGCCGCCTGGGAGTTGATCGCGGACCCGGTGACCTGGTTCCACACCTGCACCGCCTGGCTGCGGTCCTGGCCCTCGATCGACATCAGGCTGGACAGGAGGGTCACCTGGTTGCTGGCCTTTACCGACACCACCGCGTTCTGGATGATGTTCATCGACCCGTTCTGCCCACTCTGGGTGCCCTTCATCGCACCCTGGGAGATCTCGAGGCCCGCGGGCGCCCCCTGGACCGGCGTGACCTCAGTGCGCTGGGAGTTGGCCATCTTGCCCGTCTGCTGGTTCAGGTACTCGTCGCAGATGGCCGCGCTGGTCTGCCCCTGGGAGCTGAAGGTCTGGAACAACATCAGGTTCTGGCCCTGGGCATCCATGAACTGGACCGTGCTCTCATTCTGGTTGTTGATCTTCCACCCGTCGGGCACCGGCACCTGGACGCCGCCGGCGAGGGTGACGCTGGCCCCGGCGGGCGGCTGCGTCGTGGTGGGTGGGGCCTGGTCGGTGGGTGGCGGCGCCGTGGTCGGCTGCTGCTCCGTGGCGGTGGGCTGGGTGGTGGGCGGCTGCTGGGTGACCGGTGCCGTGGGCGTCGCGATGGGCGCCGGGTCGTTGCCACCATCCCGGTTGGACAGCAGGTAACCGGCGCCACCGACGAGCACCAGGCCACCGACGACCAGTCCGATGAGGGTGGTGCTGGACATCTTCTTGCGTGGTGGCGGGGGCTGCTGCCCACCGCTGAACCCGTAGCCCTGCTGGCCGTAACCGGGTTGCTGCCCGTATCCCGGCTGCTGCCCGTAGCCCTGCTGCCCGAAGCCCTGCTGGCCCTGGTCAAAGCCGCCCTGGCCGTAGCCCTGCTGGCCCCAACCCTGGTCGGGGCCCTGTTGGCCCCAGCCCTGCTGGGCCTGGGGGCCGGGGTACTGCCCCGGTCCCGGTGGGTACTGGCTCATGACTGAGCCTCCTCGTCGTCGAGTCGTGCCGATTCAGAAGTGGTCGGGGGCTCACCGACCCCCTCGCAGGGGTGGTCCGCCGTGGCGGCGGTGGCCAGCACCGGGGTGCGTTCCCGGTGGTGGCCCTGGGCGGTGGCGTCCAGTGCGGTGCCGCAGGCCCCGCAGAACGCGGCGCCAGGCAGCAGCGGCATCTCGCAGGCGGGGCAGAACTGCAGGTCGCCTTCAGCGCCGACCCCGGCCTCACCGAACCGCGCCGCACTCTCCAGCGCTGCCTCGAGCAGGCCGGTCTGCAGCACGGTGCGCACCCGCAGCACGAGAGCACCCAGCAGGACCACACCCCAGACCAGGGACAGCAGCACACTGATCCAGCCGGTGCCGATCAGGCCCAGCAGGTAGATGCCACCGAAGTAGAGGGCGTTCCAGCCGATGGCCTCGGCGACCGCGACGACGTAGCGCTTGCTGAACCCGTCGTAGCCACGCCCCAGCCCGGAGAACTCGGCGCAGGCAATGCCGGTCGCGGTGCCGATCACCAGCGGCTTCACGAAGCCCTCCAGCAACAGCAGGGTTGTCCAGGTGCCCGCGCCGACCCCGGGCGAGTTGAAGCCGCCCTCGACCAGCGCCCAGTGGCGCACCAGCGTGTCAGCGGTCGAATAGGCCACCCCCGATACGATGCCGAAGGTCAACCCGTCCATCAGGTCGTCGAACTGCGGACGAGAGGCCAGCACCACCGGGCCGATCTGGCGGATCAACTCCCCCACCACCGGCACCAGCAGCACCATGATGAGCAGGGTGGTGGCGCTGAAGACGGGTCCACCACCGTCGTAGCTCGGGTCGATGCGCGCCAGTGGGGTGGGCCGGACCCACAGCCAGGTGAACACCCCACCCAGGACCGCAGTGAGCAGGAAGGCCAGGCCGGTCACCGGGACGGGGGCGTCCTCCCAGAGGTTCACGTCGTAGAGGTAGACGATGTAGACGATCGGGATCGCGAAGGCCGCCAACATCAGCGCGACCGGCGTCCAGCCCAGCAGCACTGCCCCCAGGGCGGCGATGACGGCGATGGCGAAGGCGATCTGGTAGGTGCGGGGCCGCTCGGCCGCGCCGGTCGGCATGATGGTCGAGACCACCCGGAACGAGCGCACCGGCTCGTCCGGCTTCACCACGAAGCTCCGGCGAGTGGCGGTGCCGACCGCCAGGTCCTGACCACACTTGTGGCAGAAATGGGTGCCCTCCGGCAAACCGGTCGAGCACAAGGGACACGTCACAGTTCTCCCCTTCCAGGGAAGGTCAACAGGAGTCGATCTCGTCCTCGGGCGCTGTTTCAACCCTCGTCCTTGTTGCACATCCTGCACCACACATAACAATGTGTCGATAGGCGATCGGACGAACAGGCCGGCGACCCGGTTCCCCGTGCCGCCGGCCTGCATTTCGCCTCGTCAGGCCATCAACCGTTGATCTGTGCCCGCATCCCCGAATCGGTCACCGTGTTGTAGTCCCTGCTGAGCTTGTCCAGGTCTGCGCGGACGTTGTAGACCACCGTCGACATCAGTGCCTTCTGGTCCTTGCCGCGCACCGACATGATGGTGTTGATCGCCATCGTCGAGGAGCCCGACGACGTCGTCAGGGTGCCCGAGATGGACCCTTCGGAGACATCAATGGCCGGGTCGATGTTGAGCTTCTTGACCCGGTGCTTGGTCGGGTTGGTCAGCTTGTCCATCTGCTGGGCGAGGTACTCATCGACCAGCACGTTGCTGACCTTGCCCTCGGACGGGAAGACCTGCAGCGAGATGGCACTGCCGTCGGCGTCCACGATCTGCGCGAAGTGGATGCTCTCGTCGTGCTTGTTGAGCTTCCAGCCGGGCGGGATCGTGATGACCAGGCCGTCGAGCGTGATGGTGCCGCCGGTGTCCTCCTCGGTCGGCGTCGGCGAGGGGGTCGGGGTCTGGCTCGGCGACGGGGAGGGCGACGGTGGCTCACTGGTGTGGGAGATCGTCACCGACGGCTCGGCACCAGGGTCGTTCTTGCTGCCACCCATGGTCGCGATCAGGGCACCGATACCGGCCGCGACCACGATGCCGAGGACGATCAGGCCGATGATCAAGGTCTGGGAGTGCTTCTTGGGTGGCGTGGGCCCAGGACCACCGCCGACCGCGTGGACCGGGGGCTGCTGGCCGTAGCCGGGCTGCGGCACCGGCGCTTGCGGCATCGGGGTCTGGGGCATCGGGGCCTGGGGCATCGGGGCCTGGGGCATGGGAGCCGCCGAGGGCTGCGGCATGGGCCGCTGCACGGTCGGGTTCCAGTCGCCCGGGCTCTGGGGCCCGGCCGGCTGCTGGGGCCCGGGGTACTGGGGAGCGGCTGGGCCCTGGGGGCCTCCTGGGTATTGGGGTCCGGCGGGGTACTGGGGTGCGCCCGGGTACTGGCCGGGCTGCTGGGGTGGGCCGCCGGGGTAGGACTGCTGCCTTGGTTGCTGGCCGCCGTACGGGTCGCCGCCGGGCTGCTGGGGGTACTGGGGGTTGCTCATCACAGTGCCTCCTCATCGTCCAGTCGCGCAGAATCGGGCCCGACCGGCGGTGGGCCCACCGTGTCGGGAGCAGCACTTGCACCAGTCGGGGCACTCGCAGCGGCCGGCGCCACAGCAGCCCCGGCTGTGGCGGCCCGGTCCGGGGCAGCACCCGTGTCGTGGTGGTGGCCGGGAGCGGTCGCCCGGACCGCCTGCCCGCAGGCGCCGCAGAACGCTGCGCCCGCCATCAGTGGCATCTCACAGGCGGGGCAAAACTGCAGGTCACCGTCGGGGCCGACCCCGGAGTCGGCGTGGAAGCGGGCCGCATTCTCCAGGGCCGCCTCGAGCAGGCCGGTCTGCAGCACGGTGCGGACCCGCAACAGCAGCCCGCCGAGCAGCAGCAGGCCCCAGACCAGCGACAGCAGCACGCTCAGCCAGCCGGTCTCGATCAGGCCGAGCAGGTAGATGCCGCCGAAGTAGAGGACGTTCCACATGATCGCTTCACCGACCGCGATCGCATAGCGCTTGGTGAAGCCGTCGTAGCCGCGCCCCAGCCCGGAGAACTCGGCGCAGGCGATGCCGGTGGCCGTGCCGATCACCAAGGGCTTCACGAAGCCCTCCAGCAACAGCAGCGTCGTCCACGTCGACCAGCCGTCACCCGGGGAGTTGAAGCCGCCCTCGATGAGCGCCCAGTGGCGCACCAGGGTGTCAGCGGTCGAGTACGCGACCCCCGAGACGATGCCGAAGGTCAGCCCGTCCATCAGGTCGTCGAACTGCGGACGAGAGGCCAGCAGCACCGGCCCGATCTGGCGGATCAACTCCCCCACCACGGGGACCAGCAGCACCATCACCAGGATCCCGGTCACGGTGGCCTCGGAGCCCCCATCGACGCTCGCCCCCAGGGAGGGGCTCAGCAGGCTGCGCCACCACCAGGTGAACACGGCAGCCAGACCACCCGTGAGCAGGAAGGCCAGGCCGGTCACCGGGACCGGGGCATCCTCCCAGAGGTTCACGTCATAGAGGTAGACGATGTAGACGATCGGGATCGCGAAGGCCGCCACCATCAACGCCACCGGCGTCCAGCCCAGCAGCGCCGCACCCAGGGCAGCCACCACCGCGATCGCGAAAGCGATCTGGTAGGTGCGCGGTCGCTCAGCCGCGCCGGTCGGCATGATGGTCGAGACCAGCCGGAACGAGCGCACCGGCTCGTCCGGTTTCACCGCGAAACTGCGCCGGTCAGCCTCCCCCGCGGCCAGTTCCTGCCCACAGACATGGCAGAACAGGAACCCCGCGGGCAGGTCCGTGGCGCAACGTGGACAGTTCATGGGGTGTCCTTTCCGTGGAGGTCATGGCCCAACGTGGGCAGTCTTCCAGTTCCCGGGGCACTTGCCCGGCAGGCGGCGCGAGACGATCTCAAGTCGTGACCGAGCCGGCCACCCGGCCGGTCAGGGCATCCCACAGCCGGTCCACCTGGGCACCGAGGTCTTCAGCACCGTCGGTGTTGTCGACCACGCGGGTCGCCACCGCCAGGCGCTGCGCCCGGGTGGCCTGGGCAGCCAGCCGGGCCCGCGCCGCGGACTCATCGACCCCGTCACGGGCGCACAACCGGGCCACCTGCTCGTCCTCGGAGGCGTCGACGACGATGACCTCGTCGAAGCGAGCCGCCTGCCCGGTCTCGACCAGCAGCGGAATGACCTGGATGACCACCGAACGCTCCGGGGCGGCGGCCACCAGCTCGGCTGAGCGGCGCCGGATGCGCGGGTGGGTGATCGCCTCGAGCTCGACTCTGGCCGTCGGGTCGCCGAACACGATGCGGCCCAGGGCCGCCCGGTCGAGGGAGCCGTCGGCGGCCACCACCTGGTCACCGAAGCGTTCCACCACGGCGGCCAGGCCGTCGGTGCCGGGTTCGACCACCTCGCGGGCGATGAGGTCGGAATCCACCAGGTAGGCCCCCCTGGCTGCGAGCAGGTTCGCCACCGTGGTCTTGCCCGAGGCGATGCCGCCGGTCAGTGCGATGGCCACCCGCGGCGTTGGGCCGGTCTGCGTCATGCCCGCCATTGTGTCAGGCGGTGCGACCCGGGAACGCGGAACGGCCCGCACCCCGAGGGGTGCGGGCCGCCCGGTCCGACGTGGATGGGCTCAGTTGCCGGTGAGCTTGTCGCGCAGGGCCTGCAGGGCCTCGTCCGAGGCGAGCGACCCTTCGGCAGGCTCCTCGCTGACGGCGGAGTAGCTGCTGGCGGCGCCGGCGTCGACGACGGCTTCGCGGTCGGCCACCTCGGCCTCGCTGACCTGGCGCTTGTGCGCCTCCCAACGGGCCTGTGCCTCGGCGTACTGGAGCTCCCAGGCGCGCTGCTGCTCCTCGTAGCCTTCCTTCCACTCGTTGGTCTCCGGATCGAAGCCCTCGGGGTAGATGTAGTTGCCCTGCTCGTCGTAGTTGGCGGTCATGCCGTACAGCGACGGGTCGAAGTCGTCAGCGGCGACGTCGACACCCTCGTTGGCCTGCTTCAGCGACAGCGAGATGCGACGACGCTCGAGGTCGATGTCGATGATCTTGACCATGACCTCGTCGTTGACGGTGACAACCTGCTCGGGGATCTCGACGTGGCGCTCGGCCAGCTCGGAGACGTGGACCAGGCCCTCGATGCCCTCCTCGACGCGGACGAAAGCACCGAAGGGCACCAGCTTGGTGACCTTGCCGGGAACGATCTGACCGATCTGGTGGGTGCGGGCGAAGGTCTGCCACGGGTCTTCCTGGGTGGCCTTCAGCGACAGCGAGACACGCTCGCGGTCCATGTCGACATCCAGCACCTCGACGGTGACCGGGGTACCGACCTCGACGACCTCGCTCGGGTGGTCGATGTGCTTCCAGGACAGCTCCGAGACGTGCACCAGGCCGTCGACGCCACCCAGGTCCACGAAGGCACCGAAGTTGACGATGGACGAGACGACACCCTTGCGGATCTGGCCCTTCTGCAGCTGGGTGAGGAAGGTGTGGCGGACCTCGGACTGGGTCTGCTCAAGCCACGCACGGCGCGACAGGACCACGTTGTTGCGGTTCTTGTCGAGCTCGATGATCTTGCACTCCAGCTCCATGCCCACGTAGGGCTGCAGGTCGCGCACACGACGCATCTCGACCAGGGAGGCGGGCAGGAAGCCGCGCAGGCCGATGTCGACGATCAGGCCACCCTTGACGACCTCGATCACCGAACCGGTGACGACGCCGTCCTCCTCCTTCACCTTCTCGATGGTTCCCCAGGCACGCTCGTACTGGGCGCGCTTCTTCGAGAGGATCAGGCGACCTTCCTTGTCCTCCTTCTGCTGGACGAGGGCCTCGATCTCATCGCCGACCTGGACGACCTCGAAGGGGTCCACGTCGTGCTTGATGGAGAGTTCCTTGGAAGGGATGACACCTTCGGTCTTGTAGCCGATGTCGAGCAGGACCTCGTCCCGGTCGACCTTGACGACGGTTCCGGTGACGATGTCGCCGTCGTTGAAGTACTTGATGGTGGCATCGACGGCGGCGAGGAAAGCTTCCGGCGAGCCGAAGTCGTCGATGGCGACCTGGGGTGAAGCCTCGGTGGAGGAGGTCATGTAGTAGGGCTCCGATTGGGTTGTCTGAGAGACGTGTCACACTGTGTCCGGCTGCAGCGAACGTGACCCCGTCGGAACCACGTCAGTGCCAGGTCCCTTTTCCAGGGGCGCAGCAGGCGGATGACAGATCGTCGGAGGCGACCTTCGCGGCGCGCGACCTACTCTGTCCTAGTTCACGCAGTCCACAGTGCCCGTTCAGCCTACCTGTCGTTTCGGCCGGGGGTCAATCCGGGCCGGGAGCGCCCGGTGGGGGCACCGTGGGGTGCTGCTGCAGCCGTTGGAAACCCTGTCCCAGGGCCGGTTGACGTGCTTGGTTTTCGGGTTGCCACAGCTAGGATCGTGGTGGCCGATGAGGTCGGTGCCACCGACCCTGCGCCACCGGGCCTGTCGTGCGACGACTGATGTGGAGAGCGACCCATGAAGCGCAAGAGACTGATGGTCGGTGCGGGACTGCTCGCACTCCTGTTGATCGTCGGCGGCATCGTCATCTGGCAGGGCGGGCGGGAGACCGCCACGCCGGCCCCGACCTCGGTGGCCCCCTCCGATGCGGCCAACACCCCCGAACAGCCGCGGGTCACCAACCCCTCGACCACGGCCAACTCGGGCGACCCGAACACTTCCGCCAGCGCCACGGCCACCACCACCGGCAGCACGGGCTCCACTTCCTCGCGCGCCGGGACCGTCCCCGGCGAGTGCATGACCACCCTCACCGAGATCGAGGCGACCACCTTCGCGATCGACCAGATGGGCGTCAAGGTGCCGATGATGTCGTTGGGTGAGGACGAGTCGGGTGCTGCGGCCGCGCCGCCGAAGAACGCCTCGCACGCGGTCGGCTGGTGGAAGAACGGGCCGAAGGTCGGCTCCCGCCAGGGCCACGCGATCCTGACGATCCACACCTACCAGAACGGCAAGGCGCTCGGCAATGAGCTCTACCATTCCACCAATGGCTTCGAGGTGGGCGACCTGGTCCGGATGACCGACAAGAACGGCAACACCCAGTGCTACACGCTGGAGAAGTCGTTGAAGGTCTGGGTCAAGGACTACGACCCCAACTCCGAGGTGCTCTACAAGTTCGACGGTGAACCCCGCGCCGTGATCGTGATCTGCTGGGACTACAACCTGCTCAACAAGGCCTGGGATTCGCGCATCCTCTACTACCTCAAGCCGGTTGCCAGCGCCGCATAGGCCCCTAAGCTGGGGCAATGCAGCGCAGCATACAGAGCCCGGCTCCCTCGTCCCTGGTCCGTGACCTCACCCACGCCCTGCGACCGGGGGGCCTGAGCACCTCGGCGCTCGACATCGCCGCCGCCGCGGTGGACGCCTCCCACTACCTGCTCAGCCCGCAGGTGCTGGTGAAGGCCGGCTCCGCAGCAGAGGTCGCGCTGGTGATGCAGATCGCCCAGCAGCACCGCCGGCCGGTGACCTTCCGTTCCGGGGGGACGAGCCTGTCCGGCCAGGCGCTGTCGAACGGCATCCTGGTCGACACCCGCGCCGCCTTCCGCGACATCGAGGTTCTCGACGGCGGGGCCCGGGTGCGCTGCGGCCCGGGGCGCACCATCCGCCAGGTGAATGCCCACTTGGCGCCGCTGGGCTACAAGCTGGGCCCCGACCCTGCCTCGGAGGTCGCCTGCACCGTCGGTGGTGTGGTGGCCAACAACTCCTCGGGGATGACCTGCGGGGTGGTCGCCAACACCTACCAGACGCTGGACTCCCTGGTGCTGGTGCTGCCCTCGGGCACCGTGGTCGACACCGGCGCCGAGGACGCCGATGACCGGCTGCGTGCCGACGAGCCGGCGCTGTACCAGACCCTGCTCGACCTGCGTGAACGGGCGCTGGACCATCGAGAGGACATCACCCGGCGCTGGTCGATCAAGAACACGATGGGCTACGGCCTGAACTCGCTGGTCGACCACCAGAGCCCCGCAAAGATCCTGGAGCACCTGGTCATCGGGTCGGAGGGCACCCTGGGCTTCATCGCCGAGGTCACCTTCCGCACCGTGCCGGTGCTGCCGCAGGTCGCCACCGGGCTGTTGATGTTCGACTCGCTGCACGCCGCCACGAGCGCGCTGCCGGCGCTGGTCGACTCGGGCGCAGCGGTGGTGGAACTGCTGGATGCGGCCTCCCTGCAGGTCTGCCGGGAGGACCCGACGGTGACGGCGGTGCCCGCCCAGCCGCAGCCCGGTGAGGCCGCGCTGCTGCTGGAGTACCAGGCCGGTGACGTGGAGCAGTTGACGGCCCAGCGCGAAGCTGCTGCGTCCGCCTTCACGGGCCTGGACCTGCGCGAGGACCCGATCCTGACCGAGGACGCCGCCGTCCGCGCGGAGCTGTGGTACCTGCGCAAGGGGCTGTTCGCGAAGGTCAATGAGGCCCGCCGCTCGGGGACCACAGCCCTGCTGGAGGACATCGCGGTGCCGGTGCCGACCCTGGCCGGCGTCTGCGAGGAACTGCAGGTGCTCTTCGACCGCCACGGCTACGGCGACTCGGTGATCTTCGGGCACGCCAAGGACGGCAACATCCACTTCATGATCACCGAGGACTTCAACGTCGCGGCGAGCCTGCCCCGCTACGAGTCGTTCACCGAGGACATGGTGGGACTGGTGTTGCAGGCCCAGGGGACGCTCAAGGCCGAGCACGGCACCGGTCGGATCATGGCACCGTTCGTCGAACGGCAGTACGGCCCCGACCTGTACGCCATGATGCGTGAGGTCAAGCAGGCCTTCGACCCCCACGGGGTGCTGAACCCCGACTCGGTGGTGACCGACAACCCCAAGGTCCACATGGAGGACCTCAAGCAGACCCCGACGGTGCAGTCCGAGGTGGACCGCTGCGTCGAGTGCGGGTTCTGCGAGCCGGTCTGCCCCAGCCAGTTCCTGACCCTGACCCCCCGCCAGCGGATCATCGCGCAGCGGGCGATCGCCGATGCCACCAACCGTGGCGACCATGCCTTGGCCGAACAGCTGCGCCGCGAGCAGACCTACCCGGTGACCGAGACCTGCGCGGTCGACGGGATGTGCGCGACGGCCTGCCCGGTGGGCATCAACACCGGTGACCTGGTCCGCCGGCTGCGTGCCGAGAGCCAGCCCAAGGTGCTGGACACCGCCTGGGACGCGGCCACCCGGATGTGGGGCACCTTCACCAAGGTCGCCTCACTCGGCATGACGGTGGTCGACGCGGTCCCCCAGCCACTGGTCGATGCCCCCGTCAAGGCCGCGCGGGCCGTGCTCGGCCACGAGGCGGTGCCGCTGTTCACCGCCGACCTGCCCACCGGTGGCCGGCGCCGCCGGGCCTCACGCCGCGACCCCGATGCCGAGGTGGTCTACCTGCCGGCCTGCGTGCAGACCCTGTTCGGCGCCGAGGACGGGGTGGCGCTGCAGGACCGGGTCTTGTCCGTGCTCGACCGGGCCGGTGTGCGGGTGACAATGCCCACGGCATCGGCCTCGTTGTGTTGCGGCACCCCGTGGAAGTCGAAGGGGATGACCTCGGGGTTCGACTCTATGTCGGCGCGGCTGGCCCGTGACCTGCTCGAGGCCACCGACGGCGGACGAGTGCCGGTGGTCAGCGACGCCTTGTCATGCTCGGAGGGCATCATTGCGTCCCTGTCGCGCCAGGAGCCGCTGCTGGCCGGCGCTGGTGTCCGCGTGCAGGACGTCACCAGCTACCTGGCGGCCCGGGCCGACCGGCTGGCACCTGCCCGCAAGGTCGCCCGGGCCGCGCTGCACCCGACCTGCTCCAGCACCCGGATGGGCACCACCAACGATGTGCTGGCCCTGGCCCGGCTGGTGGCCGACGAGGTGGTGGTCCCCACCGACTGGGGGTGCTGCGGCTTCGCCGGTGACCGGGGGCTGCTGCACCCGGAGCTGACGGCCTCGGCAACCGCCGACCAGGCCGCGGAACTGGCCGACCAGCACTTCGACCTGTACCTGTCGGCCAACCGGACCTGCGAGATGGGGCTCAGCCGGGCGACGGGCCAGACCTACGTCCACGTGCTCGCCGCACTGGATGACGGGCAGCGGCTGTGCACCGGCAACTGACCCGGCGTCTGACCCCATTCACCTCAACAGGGGCAACCGAACGGGGGTCACCTCAGTGGGCGGCCTCATGCCATGACCGGCCGGTGCCGGTGGACACGTCGAGCGGCACCTTCAGTTCCATGGCACTGCCCATCGCCCCACGCACCAGGCCGGCGACCTGCTCGGCTTCACCGGGGGCGACCTCGAGGACCAGTTCGTCGTGCACCTGCAGCAGCATCCGCGACCTCAGCCCGGCCTCTGCCAGCGCGGCCTCCAGCCGCAGCATGGCGACCTTGATGATGTCGGCCGCCGAACCCTGGATGGGTGCGTTCAACGCCATCCGCTCGGCCATTTCGCGGCGCTGCCGGTTCGATGACCCCAGGTCGGGCAGGTAGCGGCGTCGTCCCATCAAGGTGGCGGTGAAGCCGGTCTTGCGGGCTTCGGCGACCACGGCCTGCAGGTAGTCACGAACCTCCCCGAAACGCTCGAAGTAGCCCTCCATCAGGCCCCTCGCCTCAGAGACCGACAGGCCCAGCTGGTTCGACAGGCCGAACGCCGACAGCCCGTAGGCCAAGCCGTAGTTCATGGCCTTGATGCGGGCACGCTGCTCACCGGTGACCTCACCGGGTTCGACGTGGAAGACGGTGGCAGCCATCTGGGTGTGGAAGTCCTCACCGCTGCGGAATGCCTCGATGAGCAGGTCGTCGTCGGAGGCGTGCGCCATGATCCGCATCTCGATCTGGGAGTAGTCAGCCGTCGCCAACACCTCGTAGCCCTCCCCCACGATGAACGCTTCCCGGATCCGGCGACCGGCCTCCGTGCGGATCGGGATGTTCTGCAGGTTCGGGTCGGTCGAGGACAGCCGCCCGGTGGCGGCGGTGACCTGCGAGTAGGTCGTGTGGATGCGGCCGTCGTCGGCGACGGTCTTGAGCAGCCCGTCGACGGTCTGGCGCAGGCGGATCCAGTCGCGGTGGGCCAGCAGGTGGGCCAGGAAGGGGTGCTCAGTCTTCGCGTAGAGCCCTTCGAGGGCGTCGGCGTCGGTGGTGTAGCCCGACTTGGTGCGCCGCGTCTTGGGCATGTCGAGTTCGTCGAACAGGACCGTCTGCAGCTGCTTGGGCGAGCCCAGGTTGATCGTGTGGCCGATCACGGCATAGGCATCCTGTTCGGCCTGGCCCACCTGCGCGTCGAACTCGGCGCGCAGTCGTTCCAGCAGGTCCACATCGAGGGCGACGCCGACCTGTTCCATGCGGGCCAGGGTGCGCTGCAGCGGCAGTTCGACGTCGGTCAGCAGCCCGGCCTGTTCGGTCAGGTCGAGTTCGGCGGCCAGGGCCTGGGCCAGGTCAATGATGGCGCGGGCGCGCACCATCGACTCCGCGGCGGCGGCCTCGTCGTCGGCGGGTTCGGCGAACAGGGCATCCTGCGGTGCCTCGGCGGCCTCAACGCCCTCGTCGATGCGCAGTTCCCGCTTGAGGTGGCGCAGGGCGAGGTCGGCCAGGTCGTAGGTGCGCTGGTCGGGTCGCAGCAGGTACGCGGCGAGCAGGGTGTCGTTCACCACACCCTTGAGGTCCCAGCCGCGGGCCCAGACCGCCAGCAGCGGTCCCTTCGCCTCGTGCAGGGTCTTGTGGGCGTCCTCGTCGGCGAGCCAGTCGGCCAGCGCGGCGTCGTCGTCCGGGGTGAGCTCGGAGACCCGGAACCAGGCGGCGGCCCCGTCGCTGGCGGCCAGCGCGATGGCCTCGATGTCACCGGTGCCGGACCCCCACTGCCCGGTGACGTCCATACCGGTGAGCTCCCCGTGGCCGTGGGCCCCCAACCAGTCGCCGAGCTGGCCGGGCTGCAGCACCTCACCGGCCACTTCGAAGCCACCCTCGGCCTCGGCGGGCTCGTTGGGCAGTTGCTCGATCAACCGGTCACGCAGCACCCGGAACTCGAGCCCGTCGAACAGCGTGTGGACGGCTTCGCGGTCCCAGTCCTGCCGGGCCAGGTCGGCCAGGGTGACCGGCAGGTCGAGGTCGTGCACCAGGGCGTTCAGCCGGCGGTTGCGGACGACGTCGTCCAGGTGGGCCCGGAAGCTCTCGCCGGCCTTCCCGGGCACCTGGTCGGCGCGGGCCACCAGGTTGTCGAGGCCCTCGTAGGTGGCCAGCCACTTCGCGGCGGTCTTGGGCCCCACGCCGGGCACGCCGGGCAGGTTGTCACTGGTCTCACCGACCAGCGCAGCCAGTTCGGGGTAGACCGCGGGCGGCACCAGGTACTTCTCCTCCACGGCATCCGGGGTCATCCGGGCCAGGTCAGAGACGCCCTTGCGGGGGTAGAGGACGGTGACGTGGTCGTTGACCAGCTGCATCGCGTCACGGTCACCGGTGACGATCAGCACGTCGACGTCGTCACCGACGCTGGTGGACAGGGTGGCGATGATGTCGTCGGCCTCGAACCCCTCGGCCTCGACGTGGACGATGTTGAGGGCGTCGAGCACCTCTTTGACCAGCTGCACCTGGCCCTTGAACTCGTCGGGGCTGGTCGACCGGTTCGCCTTGTACTCGGCGTACTGCTCGGTGCGGAAGGTCTGCCGGGACACGTCGAAGGCGACCGCCACGTGGGTGGGGGCCTCGTCACGCAGCACGTTGATCAGCATCGAGGTGAACCCGTAGACGGCGTTGGTGTGCTGGCCGGTGCTGGTGGAGAAGTTCTCGACCGGGAGCGCGAAGAACGCGCGGTAGGCCACGGAATGGCCGTCGACCAGCAGCAGCCGGGGGCGTTCGGGGGCGGTGGGGTGCTCAGGTGCCGTGGGACTCACCCCACAGACCTTAGTCCAGCATCCCGACGTTTCCGGCCCGCCCACTAGAGTGACGCCATGCTGCCACCGGACACCCCGATCAACCCCGCCGTGTTCTCCCGCCCCGCGCGCGAACGCCTGCCCGAGTGGAGTTGGGACTTCAGTTCCGCCTTGGACGAGCGGATGGGCCTGGTGGTGGGCGAGCTCGGGGCCAACCGCTGTGTGGGCCGCTGCCCCGTGGAGGGCAACACGCAGCCCCACGGCATCTGGCACGGTGGGGCCTCGGCCGTGCTGGTCGAGACGCTGGGTTCGCTGGCCGCCTCGGCGTGGGCCCGGCAGTCGGGCAAGGCTGCGGTGGGGGTCGACCTGAGCGTCACCCACCACCGCGCGGTGCGCACCGGTCATGTCACCGGCTATGCCACCGCGCTGCACCAGGGCCGCAGCGTGGCCACCTACCAGGTGCACCTCTACGACGATTCCGAGCGCCTGGTCGGGACCGGGCGCCTCACCTGCCAGCTGGTGGCTGCCCGCCCCCCGGCCTGAGCGCCCCTCGACGTCGCGGGGGTGGGATCTGTGGCAGAATGTCTACGCCTCGCCGACGGCGGAGCACCTTGCCCGGGTGGCGGAATGGCATACGCGGACGGCTCAAACCCGTCTGGCCGAAAGGCTGTGGGGGTTCGACTCCCCTCCCGGGTACGTGTCGTTTGCGGGGGATGACCCCCTCCACCCCCACGGGTCGTCCCCGGTGGGGATTCTTTGTTTCCGTGGCCACACCCACGGGTCGTCCCCGGTGGGGATTCCTTGTTTCCGTGGCCACACCCACGGGTCGTCACCGGTGGGGGATTTTCGTTTCCGTGGCCACTATCACCCCTGCACAACCTCCGGTCGGCACGCGCAGCGGTGGCTGCACGCTAGGATCAAGGAACCGGTGAAGACCGGCCGCATGACATCTGGCGACTGGCGGCGCCACGGCGGGGAGGCTGCCGTGCGCCCAACCATCCCCCCAAGAGCAACAGGAGTACTGAGTTGAGCTCAGCAGACGCCGTGGACGAGACCACATCGGACGACACCGTCAACGCCCCCACCGGCCCCCGTCCCAGGGTGCTGGTCGCTGAGGACGAGGCACTGATCCGGATGGACCTGGTCGAGTTGCTCGAGGAAGAGGGCTACGACGTGGTCGGCCAGGCCGGCGACGGCGAGCAGGCGCTGGCCATGGCCCGCGACCTCGAGCCTGACCTGGTCGTGATGGACGTCAAGATGCCGAAGATGGACGGCATCACCGCCGCCGAACACATCGCCGAGGAACGCATCTGCCCCGTGGTGATGCTCACCGCGTTCAGCCAGCGGGACCTGGTCGAGCGGGCCCGCGAGGCCGGTGCGATGGCCTACGTGGTCAAGCCGTTCGACGCCTCCGACGTGGTGCCGGCCATCGAGATCGCCATCGGGCGCTTCCGTGAGATCCAGGCCCTGGAGGACGAGGTCACCGGCCTGGAGGACCGGCTGGCGTCCCGCAAGGCCGTCGACCAGGCCAAGGGCCTGCTGCAGCAGGGCCTCGGGCTGACCGAGCAGGAGGCCTTCCGCTGGATCCAGAAGACCGCCATGGACCTGCGCAAGTCGATGCGTGAGGTCGCCGAGGGCGTCATCGAGCACGCCCGACAGGGCAAGAAGCTGGGGTGACTGCCTGCGGGGGCGACCCCCTGCACCCCCGCGGGACGTCCACCCGGGGACCCTTCCGCTCCCGGGGCTACGACCGCCGCAGACCTCAAGACAAACAACAGGGCCGGATCCCTCGGGATCCGGCCCTGTCGCTGCCTGTTGTCGGGGCGGGTCAGTTCAGCGCAGCGCCGATCTTGTGGACGCGGATCGCGTTGGTGCGACCGGCCGAACCCAGCGGGGAACCGTAGACGATGACCACGCGGTCACCCTCCTGGACCAGGCCCTCCTCGAGCATGATGTTCTGCACGGCAGCCACCATCTCGTTGAACACCTCGAAGGTGTCAGTCACGTAGGACTCCATGCCCCACGACAGCGCCAGCTGCTGGGCGGTGTCCTGGCTCGGGGTGAAGGCCAGCATCGGGGTGGTCGGGCGCAGCCGCGACAGGCGGCGGGCGGTGTCACCGGAGGTGGTGAAGGCGATCAGGTACTTCGCCTCGAGCCGCTCAGCCACCTCGGCGGCCGACTTGGCCATGATGCCGCTGGTGGTGTGCGGGTCCCAGTCGATCCGCTGGATGCGGTCGATGCCGTGCTCCTCGACGTTCTGGACGATCTTGGCCATGGTGGCCACGGTCTCGACCGGGAAGTCGCCGACCGAGGTCTCCCCCGACAGCATGACCGCGTCGGTGCCGTCGATGACGGCGTTGGCCACGTCGGAGGTCTCCGCACGGGTGGGCCGCGGGTTGGTGGCCATCGACTCGAGCATCTGGGTGGCCACGATCACCGGCTTGGCCCAGATGCGGGCGGCCTCGATGATGCGCTTCTGCGCGATCGGCACCGACTCCAGCGGCAGTTCCACACCCAGGTCACCGCGGGCGACCATCACGGCATCGAACTTGTCGATGATGTCCTGCATGTTCTCGATGGCCTGGGGCTTCTCCAGCTTGGCCACGATCGGCAGCCGGCGGCCCTCCTCGTCCATGATCTCGTGGGCGCGCTTGACGTCGTCACCGCTGCGAACGAAGGACAGGGCGATCAGGTCGACGCCCTGCTTCAGGGCCCAACGCAGGTCGGCCTCGTCCTTCTCGCTCATGGCGGGAACGTTGACCGCCACGCCGGGCAGGTTGATGCCCTTGTTGTTGGAGACGTACCCGGGCACCACGGCCTTGGTCTTCACGTCAGTGTCGGTGACCTCGATGGCCTCCAGCAGCACCTTGCCGTCGTCGATCAGCAGCGAGTCGCCGACGCTGACGTCAGCGGGCAGGCCCTTGAAGGTGGTCGAGCAGCGCTCGGCGGTGCCTTCGATGTCGTCGATGGTGATGGTGAACTCCTGGCCCACCTCGAGGTAGTGCTTCTCGTTGTTCTCGAACCTGCCGAGGCGGATCTTCGGTCCCTGCAGGTCGGCCAGGATGGCGACCCGCTTGCCCAGGCGTTCAGCAGTGTCACGGACGAGCTGGTAGCGGGCGGCGTGCTCGCTGTAGTCGCCGTGGCTCATGTTCAGGCGGGCAACGTTCATGCCCGCGTTGATGATCCCTTCCATACGCTCGGGGCTCTCAACAGCCGGCCCCAGCGTGCACACAATCTTCGCTCTACGCACGGCCCCCACCCTAGTCGAGACACCCCCACCCCCGGGGGCGTGGGGGGCAGAATTGCAGTTCCGGCGAGAACCTGCGCAGCGGTCAGCCCCTCCCCGTGGGAGTTCGTCCAGCCGCAGCCGCGACCGTGACCCGGCTCACCAGCTGCTGATGACGTCCAGGGCGTGCTGCAGGTCGGCGGGGTACGGCGAGGTGAACGTGACGTACTCACCGGTGGCGGGATGGGTGAACCCGAGTTCGGTGGCATGCAGCCATTGCCGCTCCAGTCCCAGCTTGGCCGCCAGGACGGGGTCGCCACCGTAGAGCGGGTCACCCACGCACGGGTGCTTGATGGCCGACATGTGCACCCTGATCTGGTGGGTGCGGCCGGTCTCGAGGTGGATGCGCAGCAGGGTGGCTGCCACGAACGCCTCGATCGTCTCGTAGTGGGTGACCGAGCGGCGCCCGTCGCTGACCACGGCCATCTTCCAGTCCGAGCCGGGGTGGCGGGCGATGGGCGCATCGATGGTGCCCTCGAACGGGTCGGGGTGCCCCTGCACCAGCGCATGGTAGGTCTTGTCGACCGTGCGGTCACGGAAGGCCTGCTTGAGCACGCTGTAGGCGTGCTCCGACTTGGCGACCACCATCAGCCCCGAGGTGCCGACGTCGAGCCGCTGGACGATGCCCTGGCGTTCGGCCACCCCCGAGGTGGAGATCCGGAAACCGGCCCCGGCGAGGTGTTCGACGACACTCGGGCCGTCCCAGCCGACCGAGGGGTGGGCGGCGACCCCGACCGGCTTGTCCACCACGACGATGTCAGCGTCGTCATGGATGATGCCGAGGCCTTCCACCACCTGGGGGGTGACCTGGACGCTGCGCTCGGGCTGGTCGAGGTCGACCTCGAGCAGGGCGCCGGCCTCGACCCGGGTGGAGGCCTTGTCGACCCGGCGGCCGGCCAGGTGCACCACACCGGCCTCGATCAGCTCCACGATCCGGCTGCGGGACAGGCCCGTGATCCGGGCCGCGGCCGCGTCGACCCGGTCACCGGCCAGGCCGTCAGGCACCAGGAAGACCGCCATGCTCAGGAATCCCCCGCCGCTTCGGTGGCGGCCTTCTCACGGGCGGCCTCGCGGCGGCTTTCCACCAGGGTCCACAGCACGACCAGGATCGCCGCCGAGGTCAGGAAGATGTCGGCCACGTTGAAGATGGCGAACCGGGGCACCGCGAAGAAGTCGATGACGTGGCCCCGCAGCGGGCCGGGGGCGCGCAGCAGCCGGTCGGTCAGGTTGCCGGCGATGCCGGCCATGCCCATGCCCAGCACCGCAGCATGCGACACCTTGGTCACCCGCGGAGCCAGGTAGATCGCGCAGAACAGCAGCGCGACGATCGCCAGCACCGAGAGCACCTCGGTGAAGCCCGAGCCCATCGAGAAGGCGGCCCCGGGGTTGCGGATCAGCTTGAGCGATAGCCACCCGCCCAGGAAGGTGGGCGGGTTGGCCGGGTCGAGGTGCTCGACGGCCAGGGCCTTGGTGACCTGGTCCAGGGCATAACCCACCAGGAACACCCCGACCAGGACGGCGACAATCGGGCCCCGGCGCACCGTGGTGAGGGGCCCGGTGGGCTGCTCGTCGGTGTCGTCGGTGCTCGCCGCGTCGCGGTTCAACGATTCAGCCGGCACGCTGGTCAGCGACGCTCGGCGCGCTGCTTGCAGGAAACACACATGGTGGCCCGGGGGAAGGCCTGCAGGCGGGCCTTGCCGATGGGGTTGCCACAGGACTCACAGGTGCCGTACTTGCCCTGGTCCAGCAGGCGCAGCGCGTGGACGTTCTGCTCCAGCATTTCGCGGGTGTTGGAGGCCAGCGACATTTCCTGGTCGCGTTCGAAGTTGGACGAACCCACGTCGGCGGGGTCTCGTCCGGCGCCGTCGGACCCGTCGGCCAGGAGTTCGGCGAGCTCTGCCTCGACCACGGCGATGGCCTGCTGCATCCGCTCCACTTCACTGGTCAGTTCGGCGCGCAGTTCAGCGACCTCCTCAGCGGTCCACGGGTCTTCACCCTCGCGAACTGGCAGCAGGGCGCCCTCGGGGTTCTGGGCGGCCTTGGTGGCGGTCATGGGATTCGGTCTCCTTGGACTGGGCGGGCACCACCCTGGTGCGATGACACCCTGGTGCGATGACTTGGGATGCAAGATACACCCGCTGTCAAGCGGGCGGCGACCACGGGGCCACGGATGGGCCCGCCGGCCCGGTCGGGACTCCTCGCACCGGGCCACGCAGCTCACCGGAGCAGGCCGCGGGCCGTCATCGAGTCCGTGCACAGGTCAGTCGCCATCCCGGCGGCCAGGGCGACCCTGATGGCCTCCAGTTTCGGCGCCCCGTGGGCCAGCAGCAGCCGTCGTTCGACGCCGAGCATGTCGTCCAGGGTCAACCCGAGGACGCGGCGGTCGACAGCACTGTCCACTCCCCTGCCGTCCTGGTCGAAGAACCGTGCGGCGATGTCACCCACCGCACCTCGGGCGGCGAGCTGTTCGCGTTCGGCCTGCGAGAGCGAGTCCTGCAGCTGGCTGGTCTGCCAGTCCAACGACCCCACCCCGAACAACAGGGTGTCGGCCGAGCGGGCCAGTTCCATGGCCTGCTGCACCTCGGGCAGGGACGCGAGCGTGGTGGCGAACTCCGCCGAAGGCGCCAGCAGCGGCGCCGGGAAGCCGTAGGCGCGACCGTGCACGCGTCGTCCGAGTCGCTGGGCCAGTTCACCGGGGTTCACGCCGTGCTGCCAGCCTCCCCAGCCACCGGCCATCGGCACGCAGCCGATCGGTTCACCGGGTGGGTGCTCCCGGGGAGCGACCCGGTCGATGGCACGCCCCAGGGTGGCGGACAACCCGATCGCCACCAGGGCACTGGTGGCCAGAACTTCCTCGATGGCGTGGGCACCGGCCTGGTCAGCGGCGACCCTGGCCGCCTCCGCCTCGGGCAGGCTCGGCGCGATCCACGCCTTGCGCAGGCCGTAGCGCTCACACAGCCGCTCGGCCAGGTCGGCGAAGGGCTCGTCGGGGGCATTGATGCTGATCTCGACCACGCCGGCGGCCCGGGCCTGGGCCAGCAGCCGGGTCACCTTGATGCGTGAGACCCCCAGCTCGGCGGCGATCTGGGCATGGGTCTGGCCGTGCTCGTAGCAGAGCCGGGCGGCGTCGATCATGATGCGGGGCACATCAGAATCCGGTGACATGCGTCTCACCCTAGCGTGAACATTTGTACATCACAAGCGAACTGATGTACGGTGATTGAAACGGGATTACAAAGGAGTTGTCATGGGAAAGGTTGTCGTCGGCGTCGATGCCGGCACCACCGCAGTCAAGGCCGTCGCCTTCTCGCTCGACGGTGAGATCATCTCGGCCGCGCACCGTTCGGTGCCGGTCAACTACGGCCGGAACGGCGAAGCCGAACAGAGCCTGCACGACATCTGGGAGGCGGTGGCCGACGGGCTGGCCGAACTGACCGGCGCCCTGGGCGACAGCGAGATCATCGCCGTCGGCCTGACCGGCCAGGGCGACGGCGCCTGGCTGCTGGACAAGAACAACGAGCCGCTGCGCAATGCCGCCATCTGGATGGACGGGCGCGCCGGCAAGCGCGTCGAGGCCTGGCAGGCCGACGGCCGTGGCCAGAAGGTGCTGGACACCACCGGCACCACCATCTTCCCGGCCCTGGTGCCGGTGCTGCTGGAGGAGTTCGCCGAGCAGGACCCCGGCTTCCTCGACTCGATCGGCACCCTGTTCCACTGCAAGGACTGGGTCCGGTTCAAGCTGACCGGCAAGCTGTCCACCGACTACACCGAGGCCTCCCGCTCCTTCTTCAACGTGAGCACCGGTGAGGGCCATGACGCCCAGCTCGCCGAGGACCTCGGCCTGGCCGCCGTGCTGCCGGCGCTGCCCGAGATCCTGTCCTCGGACGCCTCCGGCGGCGAGGTCACCGAGGAGGCCGCCGCACGCACCGGCCTGCCGGCGGGCATCCCCGTCTCGGTGGGCATGATCGACGTGGCCATCACCGGCCCCGGGCTGGGCGCCATCAACGACGGCGACGCCTGGCTGATCCTGGGCACCACCGGCTTCATCGGCGCCCTGCTTCCCTCGGTCGAGGAGCGCCGTTCCGACCTGTCGATGGTGCTGGCCACCGGCCGCGGCAAGCAGGTGCTGGAGTTCCTGGCCCCGATGACCGGCACCCCGAACCTGGACTGGATCCGCGACACCCTCGGCTTCGCCGACTGGGCCGTCGCCGAGGCCCAGGCCCGCAGCGCCCATGCCGGCGCCGGTGGTGTGGTCTACCTGCCCTACGCCTCCCCCGGCGGTGAGCGGGCCCCGTTCCTCGACCCGAACGCCTCGGCATCCTGGCTGGGCATGAGCGTGAGCACCACCCCCGCGCAGGTCCTGCGCTCGGTCTACGAGGGCGTCTCCTTCTCGCTGGTCGAGTGCGCCCAGGTGCTGCGCATCGCGGGCGACCTGGTCGTCTCCGGTGGCGGCTTCCGTTCCGACCTGATCTGCGAGATCCTCGCCGACACCACCGGGCAGCGCGTCATCCGCCAGGACGCCCCCGAGGCCGGTGCCCGCGGTGCCGCCACCCTGGCGCTGGTCGCCAGCGGTGCCGCCGACGACGTCAAGGCAGCCGCCGCCATGATGGTCACCTCCAGCTCGACCTTCGAGCCGAACCCGGAGCACGCCGAGATCTACGCCAAGGCCTACCAGGTCTACCGCTCCAGCCGCGACGCGCTGCGCCCGGCCTGGCCGACGATGCGCGAACTGCGCGGCCTGTCCGACGCCCAGAAGGAGGACGACAAGTGACCAGCACGGACGTCCTGATCAGCCAACTGATCCACATCGCCGGCGGCGCCGTGCGCCAGGGACTGGTGCTCGGTTCCGGCGGGAACCTGTCGGCCCGCCTCGAGGACGGCACCATCGCGGTGACCGGCAAGGGCACCTGGCTCGACACCCTGCAACCCGAGCAGTTCGCGATCCTCGACCTGGACGGCAACCAGGTTGGCGGCGCGGTGCCCTCCAGCGAATGGAAGCTGCACACCGAGCTGTACAAGGCCCGCCCGGACGCCAACGCCATCGTCCACATCCACCCGCAGTTCGTGCTGCTGATGACCGCCCTGGGCCACAAGATCCGCTTCATCACCCAGGACCATGCCTTCTACGTGGGCAGCTACGGATACACGAAGTACTACACCAACGGCTCCGACGAGCTGGCGCTGACCGCCGCCGACCAGCTGCGGGACGGCAGCCATGACGTGGTGGTGCTCGGCAACCACGGCATCGCCGTCGTCGGTGACTCGGTGGAATCGGCCTACCGCAAGGCCCTGAACATGGAAGAGGCCGCCAAGCTCACCTACCACGCGTTGCTGCTGGGTGACCAGGACACGGTCTTCCCCGAAGAGGAACTGAGGAAGTTGCACCACTCATGAGCACATCGACACGAATCCTGGCCCAGGGCGACGGCTTCGTCCTGCCCGAGATCCTGCGCACGGCCCTCGAGGAGCAGGGCGTCGAGGCGACCATCGCCACCTCGTCCAACTCCTGGCCGTTGACCCCCATGGTCGACGTCGACGGGGTGCGGGAGGCCAACGGTGACCCGGCCGAGCTGATCGCCAACCTGCAGGGTGCCCAGGTGCTGTTCACCCACACGGCCCCGGTGACCGCCGCCGTGATGGACGCCTGCCCGGACCTGAAGATGGTGGTGATCTGTCGTGGTGGCCCGGTGAACGCCGACCTGGCTGCTGCCACCGAACGCGGCATCGTGGTCTGCAACACGCCCGGCCGCAACGCCAACGCCACCACGGAGCACTCGCTGGCGATGATCCTCGGCGCGGCCCGGCAACTGGCCCAGCGTGATGCCGAGCTGAAGGCCGGCGAGTGGCGTTCGGACTACTACCGCTACGAGGTGGTCAGCCCCGAGCTGTTCGGCTCGACGGTGGGCCTGGTCGGCTACGGCGCCATCGGACGGCGGGTCGCCCAGGTCATGTCGGTGATCGGCGCGCACGTGCTGGTCTACGACCCGTTCCTCAACGAGGAGCTGCCCGAGGGCATCGAGCGGGTCGAGGAACTCGACGACCTGCTCAGGCGCAGTGACGTGCTCACCATCCACGCCCGCGCCACCGCCGAGAACCAGGGCCTGATCGGGGCGGAGCAGATCGCGCTCATGCCGAAGGGGTCAGTGCTGGTCAACTGTGCGCGTCCGTCGCTGCTCGATTACGACGCCCTGTGCGATGCGCTCGACTCGGGCCACCTGTACGCCGCTGCCTGCGACGTGCTGCCCGCCGAACCGCTACCGGCCCACCACCGGTTGCTGCGCACGCCCAACATCACCGTGACCCCGCACCTGGCCGGCGCCAGCAAGTCGGCGGCCTGGATCGCAGCGCGACTGGGGGCAGCCGACATCGCCGCCTTCCTGAACGGTGAACGCCCGACCCACGTGGTCAACCCGGAGGTCTACGACCGGGCCGGCTGACCCCGCCGGGCACCCGGTGGTGCAACGAACCTGGACACCAAGACCGGGTCGAAATGAACAAGTGGCTGGTCGCCCACCTCTCGGGGTGGGCGACCAGCCACTGGTGTGCTGGCTTGCTGTTGCCGGCTGGCGCCGGTGGCCGGCGCTGCGGTCAGTTCTTCTCGGCGAGCAGCGCGTCCAGACGCGGGGTGGCCGACTTGCCACGCTCGTCGCCGACCAGCGACGGGATGTCCTCGGGCTCCAGGTGGCCCTGTTCGACCGCCTCCGCCTGCTGGCGCAGGTGCTCGACCAGGCGGCTGCGGTAGCCGCTCTCGAAGCCACGCAGGCTGTCGACCTTGCCCTGGAACTCGTCGCGCTCCCGCTCCAGGGTGCTGAACAGCTCCTCGCGGCGGTTGTTGGCGTCGATGGTGACCTGCTCGGCGTGGGCCTGGGCCTTGTTGTTGACGTCCTCTGCGGCGGCGCGGGCCTCCTGCTCGAGGCGCTCGGCCTCGGCACGCGCAGCGTTCTCGAGGCGCTCGGCCTCGGCGCGGGCGGCAGCGGTGGTCTGCTCGGCGTCCCGGTCGGCCTCGGCGCGCTTGCGAGCGGCCTCGGCCTCGGCCTCGGCGACCAGGTTCTCGGCCTGCTCGGTGGCGAGCTGGACGAGGCGGATGACCACGGGGCTGGCCTGCTCGGAGGTGCTGACCTCGATCCGCTCCACATTGCCCGAGGAGGAGATCGCGGCGGCGGCCGGCGGCTGCTGGCGGGCCTGCTGCAGTTCCTGGTTCAGCTGGTGCTCACGCTGGCGCAGTCGCTCGACCTCACCGCGCAGCTCGGAGTCATCGGCGACCGGGGCGGCGCCGGGCTGCTGGCGGGCCTCCTCCAGTTCGGCGCGCAGGCGCTCGACCTCGGCGCGCAGTTCGTTCTCGACCTCGGGGTTGCCACCGGTGTTGGCGGAATCATTCTTGAGCGCCTCGAGCTGGGCCTTCAGTCGATCGTTCTCCTCCAGGATGGAGGTGAAGGTGATGTCGACCTTGTCCACGAAGTCGTCCACTTCGCCGGCCCGGTACCCATCGGTGCCGCGGCGCGCAATGGGGAACCGAATCGCGCGCACCTCGCTGAGGCTCAGTGTCATGTCTTCTCCAAGTTCAGTGGCCGGTCCCTGTCGGGCCCGGTTGCGGACAACAAAGTGCTACCGGCGCGGCCAAAGCCGTACCCGGAACGGATTCAGGCTACCGCAGGCGTAGATGTCGAGCCAGATACGGTGGCAGGTTCACCCGGCAGACCCTCCAGTTCGCCTTGAGGTGAGCACCCCGTCCCGGACCCGGGAACGCCCCGCACACCGGGGGCACCTGCTCAGAAGAACAGCCAGACGACCAGTCGCTGCCCCGCCACCAGGGTGAGCCAGGCGCAGATGAACCCCAGGGAGATGGCCACCTGCCCGAACCTCAGGTGGGGCACGAACCGGTCGTAGAAATTGATCAGCGGGTCGGTGATTGTGTAGACGGTCTCGAACGCGACCAAGGAGGCCCCTCGTGGGGTGAACCCGGGGCTCAGCAGCGGCACGAACGACATGATCATGCGCACGAAGAACAAGAACATGTACAGCTCAAGGGCAAGGTTCAGCAGCAGGCCCACCGTGGCCACTGTTCCTCCCATCGCCCGGTTCCCCGGGCCGTCGGTCCAACGAGTGAACCAACGTGGTTCAGCTCTGGTTGAAGAACCCACCCGAGGCGATGCGCTGCTTGTCCTCTGCGGTGACGTTCACATTCGGCGGTGACAACAAGAAGACCTTGTTGGTCACTCGCTCAATGGTGCCACGCAGACCAAAGATGAGACCAGCCGCGAAGTCGACCAGGCGCTTGGCGTCGGCATCGTCCATCTCGGACAGGTTCATGATGACCGGGACACCGTCACGGTAGTGCTCGCCGATGGTGCGTGCCTCGTTGTAGGTGCGCGGGTGCACGGTGATGATGCGGCTCAGGTCAGCGGTTGCCTTGGCAACCGGACGAGCGCTGGGGTGGTTCTCGGGCACCGACGGGGACTCTTCCTGGGCAGGTTCATGGGTGCGCCGACGAACCGGCGCAGGGGCGGGCTGCTCGACGGGTTCGCTCGAGCGGTGGATCGGGGTGACGGCGGAGACTTCCTCGTCCTCGAAGACCTGTTCGGTGTACTCCTCGTCGACTGGATCGTGTCCGTAACGGTCGTCGGGCACCAATCCAAGCCAGGCGGCGGCTTTCCTGATTCCGGCCATGCCCTCCCCTTCCAGTGGATCGTCGCACCAACGCTAACGGGTTGTCCGGGCAACCCGGCTCAGGCGCGGCGCGACACGCCAAATCAGCGCGACAGCCACACCAGGCCGGCCAGCCGACCGCTGTCGGCTCCGTCCCGGCGGTGGGAATGCAGGTCGTCGGAGGTGCGGGTGCAGGGGTCGAGCCGGACAGCTTCGACACCGAGTTCGACCAGTTGCAGTTCGCAGCCGGCCCCCAGGTCGAGTGCGGGGGTGCCCCAGGAGGTGGTGGTGACCATCTCGGGGTGGTCGGCCCGGACGGCGTCGGCCATCTCGGCGGGCACTTCGTAGCAGTCGCCGCAGACATGCGGGCCGATCCAGGCCACGATGTCACGGGCCCCGAGTTCACGCATGCGGGTGACGGTGTTGACCAGCACCCCGTCCAGGAAGCCCACCCGACCGGCGTGGGCGGCGCCAAGCACCCCGGCGGTGGTGTCTGCCAGCATCACCGGCACACAGTCGGCGACCCGGATGCACAGGGCCACCTCGGGCAGGGTGGTGACCACCGCGTCGGCCTCGACGAGCGGGGTCTGGCCGGCTGGAGCACCCAGGTGGGAACGTCGGCCCCACCGGTCGAGCAGCGCCTGGTCGGCGTCCAGCACCGTGCTGCCGTGCACCTGGTCGAGGGTGATCACGGCCTGCACCCCCAGCGCGCGGCGCACCCGCTCGAAGTTGGTCTCGACATCGGCCACCGTGTCCGGGGTCGGGCGACCCAGGTTGAGGGAGCCCATCGGGCCGGCGGTCACCCCACCGTGACGGTTGGTGAAGGCCACGCCCACACCCTGGTTCGTCGGCGGGTCGATCAGGATTCGGAACACGGCTGTGAGCCTAGCCCGAGGTGCCCACGACCCGGTGGTGACTCACTTCATGAAGTCAGGAATGTCCAACTCGTCGTCGTCGGCCACAGGCTGCCCGAACTGGTTGCGCGGACGGCTGACCTGCTCGCGGGGCGCCTCACCGATCGGCTGGCGGGTGGTCGGCTGGTCGGCCTGCTGGGCCACCTCGGCCGCCGAGACACCCTGCGGCGCCTGCGCCTGCTGGGTGACGGTGGGCTGGGCCTGGGGCCGCTGGTTGCCCAGGGTACGGGTCTGCAGGCCCTGCTGCTGGCGCGGCGGCGGGGCGCCACCGTCGAAGCCGGCGGCGATCACGGTGACCCGCACCTCGTCGCCCAGGGCGTCGTCGATGACGGTGCCGAAGATGATGTTGGCCTCGTCGTGGGCCGCTTCCTCGATCAGCTGCGCGGCGGCGGAGACCTCGAACAGGCCCAGGTCGGAGCCACCGGCGATCGAGAGCAGCACGCCGTGGGCGCCGTCGATGCTGGCCTCCAGCAGCGGGGAGCTGATCGCCATTTCGGCGGCGGCGCGGGCACGGTCCTCACCGCGGGCCGAGCCGATGCCCATGAGGGCCGAGCCGGCGTCCTTCATGATCGACTTCACGTCGGCGAAGTCGAGGTTGATCAGGCCGGGGGTGGTGATCAGGTCGGTGATGCCCGAGACGCCCTGCAGCAGCACGGTGTCGGCCTGCTTGAACGCGTCGAGGATGGCGACCTGGTGGTCGGTCATCGCGAGCAGCTTGTCGTTGGGGATGACGATCAGGGTGTCGACCTCTTCGCGCAGGGCGGCGATGCCCTCCTCGGCCTGCACCGAGCGTCGCTTGCCCTCGAAGCTGAAGGGGCGGGTGACCACACCGATGGTCAGTGCTCCCAGCGAGCGGGCGATCTTCGCCACGACCGGGGCGCCGCCGGTGCCGGTGCCGCCGCCCTCACCGGCGGTGACGAAGACCATGTCGGCGCCCTTCAGCGCGGCCTCGATCTCTTCGGAGTGGTCGTCGGCGGCCTGGCGGCCCTTTTCCGGGTCGGCGCCGGCGCCGAGCCCACGGGTGAGTTCACGACCGACATCGAGCTTGACGTCGGCGTCGCTCATCAACAGCGCCTGCGCGTCGGTGTTGATCGCGATGAACTCGACACCCTTCAAGCCAGCCTCGATCATGCGGTTGACGGCATTGACGCCACCACCACCGACACCGACAACCTTGATCACCGCCAGGTAGTTCTGGGATGCACTGGCCACTTGTCCCCGCCTCACTCATTGCCCACGGTCGGCCGACGCGGGCCAGCACACCTTCCCGTGGTGCCCGGTCCCGGCCCTTGGCCGTTGGATTCCGCACAAGCCTATGGAGTGGCCTTTTCCGATGTCCATTAGCGCCACGCCGAACCTTGAGGGTCTCAACCCTGCCTCGAGGGTTCAGCCACTGGTCAGGGTTGCATGGCGGCTGCAGGGGTTCAGCGGCTGGTCGGGTTGGCGGGGGCGCTGACGTCGAAGACGGTGGCCTCCACGTCGAGCATGGCGGTGGCGACCTGCGCCTTGGTGGCCGATTCAGCGGCCGAACCCCAGATCACGGTCTGGTCGCCGTCGAGCACCAGGGTGATGGTGTCGGGGCTCTCGGCGGTGATCTTCTGCACCCGGGCGCGCAACTCGTCGGTCAACGAGCCGGCCACGGTGGCCAGGTCGGCCAGGATGCGCTGGTCCTCGGGGGCCTCCACCACCACCAGCCCGTCCGGTAGGGCCTCGGTCTGGTGGAACACGTTGCCGGTGGCATCGGCCCACTTGTAACTGCCCTCGATGTGCAGCGCGATGACCGGGGTTCGTTCGGTGATGCTGATCACGATGGTGCTCGGCCAGCGTCGCTCAACCCGGACGGACTCCACGGCCGGCAGGGTGGCGACCCGGTCGACGATGTGGTCGGTGTTGACCCGTGCCATCGGTCGACCCATCGGCACCTGCGCCCGCGATTCGACCTCGGCGGCAGCCAGCAGCCGCAGGCCGTCGACCTCGACCTGCTTGACGGCCAGGACGCTGGAGAAGCCGACCAGCCACACCAGCGCGGCGACCACCAGCCCGACCAGGGCCACGACGGCGGCGCGACGCCAGCGTCGGCGGCGGTCCCGGCTCTTCTTGCGGCGCAGCGCGATGCTGGCGTCGGCGATGCTCGCCGGCAGGGCGGCGACGGGGGTGCGGGACGCCGCCTTGGTCGATGAGCGCGGCTTGCTCACCGCTGCCCTCCCCCGGCCCCGGGGGTTCCGGGTGACTCGGGGGTGCGGGGTCCCTGCCCGGACCCGCCGAGTTCGGCGACCAGCAGCGGGCCGACCAGGGTGACGTCACCGGCGCCCAGGGTCATCACCAGGTCGCCGGGGCGGGCCAGGGCACCGATTGCGGCCGGCAGGTCCAGCTTGTCGGGGACGTAGCTGACCTCGGCGCCGTGGCGCCGGGCGGCGTCGGCGACCAGTTCCCCGGTCACCCCGGGAACGGGGTCCTCGCGGGCGGCGTAGATGTCGGTGACGAAGGCGTGGTCTGCCAGGGCCAGGGCCTGCCCGAACTCCTCGCTGAACTCGGTCGTCCGGCTGAACAGGTGCGGTTGGAAGCAGGCGATCAGTCGTCCCCCGGGGTCGACCGCACGCCGGGCGGCCGTGAGGGCTGCGGTCAGCTCGGTCGGGTGGTGGGCGTAGTCGTCGTAGACCTGGATGCCTCGGGGGCTGCCGACCAGCTGGAACCGGCGCAGGGTGCCGGTGAAACCGGCGGCGCCCCGCAGCAGCGCCTCATGGTCGAGGCCGAGGATGCGGCCGACCGCGTAGGCTGCGGCGGCGTTCTCGAGGTTGTACTTGCCGGGCACCTGCAGTTGCAGCTGGACGGTCTGCCCTTCGAATCCCAGGGAGCAGCTGGCCAGGGTGCCTTCGAAGTCGAGGTTGGTGAGCCGGACGTCGGCCTGCTCGTCGGTGCCGTAGGTCACCACCCGCAGCCCGGTCTCGCGCATGCGCTGCGCCAGTTCGGCCGCACCCGGGTCGTCGATGCCGGCCACCAGCGCCCGGACCCCATGCTGGGAGGCGAACTGTTCGAAGCCCTGCAGGTAGGCCTCGGGGGTGGTCCAGTTGTCGAGGTGGTCGGCCTCCACATTGGTGACCACCGCAATGGTGGTCGGGTACTGCAGGAAGCTGCCGTCGGACTCGTCGGCCTCGACGACGAAGGCGGTGCCCTGCCCGAGGTGGGCGCTGGTGCCGCTGGCTGCCAGCGGTGAGCCGATCACGTAGCTGGGGTCGGCGCCGGCGGCGGTCAGCATGACGGCGGTCATGCCCGTGGTGGTGGTCTTGCCGTGGGTGCCCGCGATGGAGATGCCGACCCGGTCGTGCATCAGCGCGGCCAGCGCTGCCGAGCGGTGCAGCACCCGCAGTCCCTTGCGGCGGGCGGCGACCAGTTCGGGGTTGGTGTCGCGGATCGCCGAGGAGACCACGACGGTCTCGGCATCACCGAGCTGTTCTTCCGAATGGCCGATGAAGGTGGTGATGCCCAGCGACTCGAGCTGGCGCAGGTTGGACGAGTCGACCTGGTCGGAGCCGGTGACCGGCACCCCCAGCTCGTGGAACAGGCGGGCGATGCCGCTCATGCCGGCTCCGCCGATGGCGATGAAGTGCACGGTCCCCAGCTGGTCGGCCGGGGGCACCTCGACGGGTGTGCGCAAACCTGGCATCAGTGTTCCCCCCGGTGGCGAATGGCGCCGCGGCGCCGGTGCTGGGCCCTGCCCGGCGTTGAGGCGGCCTCGACCACGAGTCGGGCGAGGTCGTCGGCGGCGGTGGCGGTCATCAGGTCGCGCCCGGCCCGGGCCATCTTCTGGAGACGCTCGGGTTCGGTGAGCAGCGGCAGCACCTCGTCGAGCAGGCGCTGGGCGCCCAGGTCACCGTCGGGCACCACCACCGCTCCCCCGGCCACGACCAGCGCCGAGGCGTTGCGGGCCTGTTCCCCGTTGCCGTGGGGCAGCGGGACGAAGACGCCGGGCAGCCCGACGACCGCGGTCTCGACCACGGTCCCGGCGCCGGAGCGCCCGAGCATCAGGTCGGCGGCGGCGTAGGCGTTTTCCATGCCGTCGACGTAACCGACCGGCACATAGCGGGCGCCGGTGGTCTGGTCGACGACTTCGACGTGGTCGTCGGAGATGTTCTTGGGGCCCCACACGTGCAGCACCTGGATCCCGGCGGCGAGCAGCCGGTCGCGGGCATCGGTGGTGGCGTGGTTGATGCTGCGGGCGCCCTGCGAACCGCCGCTGACCAGCAGCGTGGTGCGATCAGGGTCCAGCCCCAGCCCCTGGCGGGCCTCGGCGGTGGCGGGGATGCCCTCCTGGGCCAGCGTCCGGATCTGGGAGCGGACCGGCAGCCCGATGAACTTCGCCCCGGGCAGCACCGTGTCGGGGAAGGAGGTGGCCACCACCGCGGCGAAGCGAGCGGCGACCTTGTTGGCCAGGCCGGGCAGCGCGTTCTGCTCGTGGATCACGACCGGCACCTTCAGGCTGCGGGCGGCCAGGTAGGCGGGCATCGAGACGTAGCCGCCGAACCCGACCAGCACCTCGGCGCGGCGCTGCTGCAGGATCTGGCGGGCCTGCCGCACGGCCCGGGACAGCCGCACCGGCACCTTCGCCATGGCCAGGCCGGGCTTGCGGGGCATCGGCACCGGGTCGACCAGGTCGAGTTCGAGCCCGGCCTGGGGGATGACGGTGGTCTCCAGCCCGCGGGCCGTGCCGATGCAACTCACCTGCGCGTCGACCAGTGACTGCAGGGCCTGGGCGGTCGCGATCAGGGGTGAAGTGTGCCCGGCCGTGCCTCCGCCAGCCAGCACCACTCGCAGCGCATCAGTCATTGTGTCCCCTCCCCCATCAGCAAGCCCGCATCAAACCTACCCGGCGAGCCGGATCAGCGGGCCGAGGCGCGGCCGCGCTGGACCACGGTGGTGACCCTGGGTGCCTGCGAGCCGGCGGCGCGCGCCTTGACGGCGGCCGGCTCCTGGCGGGCGCAGGCGATCAACAGCCCGGCCGCGAGCAGGTTGGCCAGCAGCGCGGAACCACCGACCGAGATGAACGGCAGCGGCACCCCGACCACGGGCAGCAGCTTCATCGCGACCGCGATGTTGATCATCGCCTGCAGCAGCATCCAGCCGGTCAGGCCGCCGGCCAGCATGCGGTAGAAGAGCGTGGACGAGCGGGTCGCGATCCGGAAGCCGGCGAAACCGAGCAGGGTGAACAGGGCGATCACACCGAGCGTGCCGAGCAGGCCCATCTCTTCGCCCAGCACCGCGAAGACGTAGTCGTTCTGGGCGCCGTCGTAGAGCCCACCCCACTTCTGTTTCGAGGCACCCAGTCCCTGCCCGAACCAGCCGCCGGAAGCCAACGCGTAGATCGCCGAGAGCGGCTGCTGGGAGACCGACAGGTCACCGGCCTCGGGCGGGTTCAGGAAGAGCATGATGCGGTGCATGCGGTTGGGGCTGGAGACCACCAGCATGCCGACCACGGCCACCCCGGCGGTGGCCAGGCTGCCGAGCACCACCCAGGGGGTGCCGACCAGGTACAGCACCAGGAAGACGGTGCCGACCAGCACCATGCCGGTGCCGAGGTCGCCGCCGAGCAGCACCAGCCCGCAGACCAGCAGGGCCCCGGGCAGCAGCGGGACCAGCAGGTGCTTGGGCTGGTCGAGCAGCTTTTCCTTCATCGACAGCACCGTCGCCGACCACAGGATCAGGGCAACCTTCGCGAACTCGGAGGGCTGCAGCCGGAACGGGCCCAACTCCAGCCAGGCCCGGTTGCCCTTCTCCTCGATGCCCAGCGGGGTCAACACCAGCGCCAGCAGCACGATCGCCACCAGGATGGCGATCCAGCCCAGCGGTTTGAGGGCCTTCTCCTTGAACATGGCCAGGGCGAGCGCCGCGGGCACGCCCACGACCAGGAACATCGCCTGCCGGATGGCGTAGTAGTAGGGGCTGACACCATTGGCCTGGGCGTAGACCGAGGACGAACTCAGGCCCATCAACAGGCCGATGCCAATCAGCAGGGTGACCGCCGAGGCCACCATCCACATGTCGGCGCTGGGGTGGTGCAGCACTTTCGACAGCCAGCCGGGGGCTCGGGTGGCCGCGGGGCGCGCGACGGTGGCGCTGCCGGAACGGCGGCGGGTGCCCGGCATGGCGTCGAGGGGTCGGCGGGTGATGTCGGTCACGCTGCTCCCCTCGTCCTCAACTGTCCTGGGCGCCGATCAATCCTGGGCGCCGATCAACTCGTGCACGGCGGCGGCGAAGTCGTCACCCCGGGCGTCGTAACCGGACCACATGTCCTTGCTGGCACACCCGGGCGCCAGCAGCACGGTGTCACCGGCCTGCGCCAACGAGCCGGCCGCCGCGACGGCCTGCGCCATGGCTCCAGTGTCGCTGGAATCGATCACGATCACGGGGACGTCGGGCGCGTGTCGAGCAAGTGCGGTGGCGATCAGGTCGCGGTCGATGCCGAGCAGCACGGCGCCCCGCAGCCGCTGGGCGTGAGTGGTGACCAGCTCGTCGAAGGTGACGCCCTTGGCCTGTCCGCCGGCCACCCAGACGACCTGCTCGAAGGCGCGCAGTGAGGAGTTCGCAGCGTGGGGGTTGGTCGCCTTCGAGTCGTCCACCCAGGTGATGCCCTGGTGGGTGGCGACGGTCTCGATACGGTGGCCGCCGAGGTGCAGGTTGCGCAGCCCCTCGGCGATCGCGGTGGCCGGCACCCCGAAGCTGCGGGCCAGCGCGGCGGCGGCCAGGGCGTTCTCGATGTTGTGGGGGGCGTTCGGGACGACGTCGGCGACCCCGGCCAGGGGGATCGCCGAGGACTGGCGCTGGGCGATGAAGGCCCGGTCGACGAGCAGGTCGTCGACCACCCCGAGCATCGAGGGCCCGGGCACCCCGAGGGTGAACCCGATGGCGCGGGCACCCTCGACGACGTCGGCCTTCTCCACCATCGCCTCGGTGGCCGGGTCGGCCACGTTGTAGACACAGGAGTGGGTGACCTGGTGGTAGATCCGGGCCTTGTCGGCGGCGTAGGCCGCGGCCGGCTCGTCGGCGTGGGCGTACCACTCGAGGTGGTCGTCGTGCAGGTTCAGCACGGCCGCCGAGTGCAGGCGCAGCGACGGCGACCAGTGCAGCTGGAAGCTGGACAGTTCCACGGCGAAGACGTCGTAGTCGACCTCGTCGTTGATCGCCTCCAGCACCGGACGACCGATGTTGCCGACGCAGGCGACCTTCAGCCCGGCCGCGGCAAGCATCGATTCCAGCATCTGGGTGGTGGTGGTCTTGCCGTTGGTGCCGGTGACCGCCAGCCAGGGCACCACCTTGTCGGGGTGCATGAACCGCCACGCCAGTTCCGTCTCACCCCAGATCGGGATGCCGCGCTCGGCAGCCTGGGCCAGCAGCGGCCACACCGGCCGCCAGCCCGGGGAGGTGACCACCAGGTCGGTGTCCTCGGGCAGGGTGGCGCTCGACCCGGGACCGATCCGCGCCTCGGCGCCCAGGATGCCCAGCAGCTTGGCCTTGTCCTGGTTCTCCTCGGAGTCGGAATCGTCGACCAGCAGCACCTTGGCATGGCGTTCCAGCAGCGCATCGGCGGCCGCGAATCCGGATCGTCCGAGCCCCGCGACGACGACGCTGGCCTCGTGCCAGGGTGAGGCGGAGTCGGCCTCGTCCAGCCAGTCTGCCGCGCTCACTGCCCGGTCACCCATTCGGCGTAGAACAGGCCCAGGCCGCCGGCGACGAACAGCCCGCAAATGATCCAGAAGCGGATGGTGACGGTCACCTCGGCCCAGCCCAGCAGTTCGAAGTGGTGGTGCAGCGGCGCCATCTTGAAGATGCGTTTGCCGCCGGTGAGCTTGAAATAGCTGACCTGCATCATCACCGACAGGGTCTCGATCACGAACAGTCCGCCGAGGATCACCAGGAGCAGTTCGGTGCGGCTGGTGACGGCCAGCCCGGCCAGCGCACCACCGATGGCCAGGGAGCCGGTGTCACCGATGAAGATCTTGGCGGGCTTCGCGTTCCACCACAGGAACCCGAAGCAGGCCCCGGCCAGCGCCATCGCCACGACGGCCAGGTCGTAGGGGTCGCGTACCTCGTAGCAGCGGGGCCCGGCGGTGGAGGTGAAGCCGCAGTACTGGTTGAACTGCCAGATGTTGACCACACCGTAGGCGGCGAAGACCATGGTGGCCGAGCCCGCCAGCAGCCCGTCGAGGCCGTCGGTGAGGTTGGTGGCGTTGGAGAAGCCGATGATCAGCACGGCGATGAAGACCACTGCCAGCAGCAACGGCAGGTGCAACCAGGTGATGTCACGCAGGAACGAGATGGCGTTCGAGGCCGGCCGCAGCCCGCGTTCGTTGGGGAAGTTGAGGGCCAGCACGGCGAAGCTGACCGCCACGAACAGCTGCCCGGCGATCTTGCCGATCGGGGTCAACCCGAGCGAGCGTTCCTGGCGGATCTTCGTCCAGTCGTCGATGAACCCGATGGCACCCATGCCGACGAACAGGTAGAGCACCAGCAGGGCCGACAGGCTCGGCGGGGACCAGGTGATCAGGTGCGCCAGCAGGTAGGCCAGCACGGTGGCGATCACCACCACGATGCCGCCCATGGTCGGGGTGCCGCGCTTGGTGCCGTGGCTGGTGGGGCCGTCGTCGCGGATGAACTGCCCGTAGCCGCGCCTGACCAGCAGGCCGATCAGCACCCGGGTGCCGAGCAGGGTGCCGACGAGCGCCAGCCCGCCGGCCAGCAGGATGTTCAGCATCAGCGGTCCTCCTCGGCGGTGTCACGGGTGGCCGGGCTGCGGCGGTCGTTCAACGGGTTGTCCTCTGCTTGGTCTGCGCCGGCTTCCAACAGCGCAGCGGCGACTCGCTCAAGTGCCAGACCACGCGATGCCTTCACCAGCACGACGTCCTCAGGGGCCAAATCTAGCGAGGATGCCTCCTCAACGGTGCAACTGCGGGCAATGATCCCCGCGGCCGTGGCGGCGGCCACGACGTGCTCAGCCTGCTCACCAATGGCGAGCAGTTCGTCCACGCCTGCCTCGGCGGCCCGGGCGCCCACCTGCTGGTGCCGCGTGACGGCTTCGTCCCCGAGTTCGAGCATGTCTCCCACGACTGCAAGGACCCGGGCCCCCGGGTGGCTGCGGCGGCGCGCAGCGCCGATCTCGGACAGGGCCGCCAGGGCGGCGCGCATCGAGTCCGGGTTGGCGTTGTAGGCGTCGTTGATGACGGCCGCACCGTCGGGGCGCACCCGCAGTTCCATCCGCCAGCGGGAGCGGTGCTCCAAGGAGTTCAGGGTGGCGGCAACCTTGGCCGGGGCCACGCCGACGGCGATGGCCGCCGCAGCGGCCGCCGCGGCATTGGCGACCTGGTGGCGCCCGATCAGCGCCAGCGCGACCGGGTGCTGCTCGGTGCCGGCGTCGGTCTCGACGACCAGGGTGAAGCGGTAGCGGCCCAGGTCGTCGGCGGTGGCGTCCAGGGCGCGGACGAGCAGCGCACCGTCGCGGGGCAGCTCGCGGTCCAGGGTGAACCACGCGAGATGCGCCGAGGTGCGCTGGGCCATCGCGGCGACGTGCGCGTCGTCGCGGTTGAGCACCGCCCAGCCGGTGGCCGGCAGGGTGTCGACGATCTCGCCCTTGGCGCGGGCGATGGCCTCGACGGAGCCGAACTCGCCGAGGTGGGCGCTGCCGACGTTGAGCACCAGGGACAGGTCGGGCTCGACCAGGCTGCACAGCCAGGCGATGTGACCGGGGCCGCGGGCGCCCATCTCACTGACCAGGTAGCGGGTGCCCGGTCCCACCCGGGTGGCGGTGAGCGGCACCCCGATCTCGTTGTTGAACGAGCCGACGGGGGCGACGGTCTCGGCCTCCGCCTCGAGCAGCTGGGCCAGGATGTCCTTGGTGCTGGTCTTGCCGGACGATCCGGTGATCGCCAGCACCTGCAGCCCACCGGTGTGGGCGTCGGCGACCACGGCGCGGCCCAGGGCGCTGAGCGCCGCGACCCCGTCGTCGACCCGGATCTCGGTGGTGCCGCTGTTGGTCGCCCGGGTGACCAGCACGGCGGCGGCCCCGTTGTCGGCGGCCTGGCTTGTGTAGTCGTGGCCGTCGACCCGTTCCCCGGGCAGGGCGACGAATACCGACCCGGGGGTGGCCTGCCGGGCGTCGATGACGACGTCGGGGCCGACCGGGGTCTCGGGGTCAGCGTCGGCGAGCAGGAGGCCCTCCACGACCCGACTGAGCCATTCGGCGCTGCATGTCCTCATCATCTGCCTCCTGTCAGGGCGGTCCAGCACTCCCGGGCGACCTCGACGTCGTCGAAGTCGATGACCCGGTCGGCCAACTGCTGGCCGCGTTCATGTCCTTTGCCGAGCAGCAGCACCAGGTCGTCGGGCCCGGCCAGTTCGAGGGCCCGGGTGATGGCCTGCCGGCGTCCGGGGACGTCCAGCACCTGCGCGTTCTGGCCCTGGGTACCGGAGACCACGGCGGCGCGGATCGCCGCCGGGTCCTCGGAGCGAGGGTTGTCGTCGGTGACGACCACGATGTCGGCGGCCGCCGCGGCAGCGCGTCCCATCTCGGGGCGCTTCTCGGCGTCCCGGTCACCCCCGGCCCCCAGCACGACGACCCGGCACCCTGGGCCCTCGACGGCGGCCAGGGCCTCGGCGACCGCCTGGGGGGTGTGGGCGAAGTCGACGATGACACCGGGGGCGCCGGGGCCCAGCGGCACGTGCTGCATTCGTCCGGGGACTGCGGCGTGGGCCAGCCCGGTGGCGGCCCGGGCGGCATCGAAGCCGGCGGCGTCGATCATGGCCAGCGCCAGCGCGGCATTGGTCACGTTGTAGCTGCCCGGCATGGACAGTTCGAAGTCGATGCGCCTGCCGCGCAGGTCGAGTTCCACCTGTTGGCGGCCGGGGCCGGCGGCGGACGAGGAGACGATCCGCACGTCGGGGTTGCCGTCGCGCCCGACGGTGGTCAGGGGGCGGTCGGTGATCATGCCGGCCAGCCGGCGGCCCCAGTCCTGGTCGGTGCACACGACCGCGTGGCGGGCATCGGCGCCGACGAGCGGGTCACCGGTGAACAGGGTGGCCTTGGTGGCGAAGTAGTCGTCGAGGTCGCGGTGGAAGTCGAGGTGGTCGCGGCCCAGCATGGTGAACCCGGCGACCGCGAACCTCGTCCCGGCGACCCGGGACAGCGCCAGCGCGTGCGAGGAGACTTCCATGGCGATCGTGTCGGCGCCGGCGTCGAGCATGGTCGTGAACAGGTGCTGCAGGTCGGGTGCCTCGGGGGTGGTGACCGTGGAACTGGTCCACTCGACCGGCTGCCCGCCGAGCCGGAAGCCGAGGGTGCCGATGGAACCGACCACCTTGCCCAGCGCGGTGAGGCCGGCCTCCAGCAGCAGGGTCGTGGTGGTCTTGCCGTTGGTGCCGGTGACCGCGAACATGGGCGCCCGCCGCCAGGGGTGGTGGTGGAAGGACTGCGCCACGGCGGCCATCGCCTGGCGCGGGTGCTGGCTGCTGACCACGGGCACGAGCACTTCGCCGGCCAGTTCGACCCCGCGCGGGTCAGTCAGGATGGCCACGGCCCCCCGGTCGACGGCGGCGGCGGCGAACTGCGCCCCGTGGGCGTTGGCCCCGGGCATGGCCAGGTAGAGGTCCCCGGCGCGGACGCGGCGCGAGTCGAAGGCGAGTCCTGTGATGGCTGGGTCCTGGTCGCTCGCCTCGCTCGGCTCCAGGCCGGCGTCGGCGAGCAGGTCACGCAGGTGCCAGCTGGGCGGGTTGTCGGTCACGGTTCGTACTCGAGGACGGCCTTCGGGGCGGGTTCGGTCGACGGCTTCACCCCGTAGCGCGGCAGCGCCAGGTTGAGGATCTGGTTGGCCACGGGAAGTGCGAGCGCGGAACCGTCGCTGCCCTTGGTGGGCTGGTCAATCATCACATAGACCAGCAGTTGCGGGTCTTCTGCGGGGGCAACCCCCACGTAGCTGGCGGTGTAGCCGCGGTAGCAGCCGCAGGTGGGGTCGACGCGCTGCGCGGTGCCGGTCTTGCCCGCGACGCGGTAGTTCTCCAGCTGGCGGCTCGGGTCCTTGGTGACCACCGATTCCATCATCTGCAGGACCATCTTCGAGGCCTCCGGTGAGATCACCCGGCGGGGTTCCTGGGTGGCGACGGGGGTGAACTGCCCCGACCCGCCCGGTGAGGTGGCGCGCAGCAGGGTGGGTGCGTTGTAGATGCCGTCGTTGGCGATGGCAGCGACGGCCGCGGCCATCTGCAGGGCGGTCAGGCTGAGGCCCTGGCCGAACACGATCTGGTCGAAGGTGTAGTCGGCCATGTCGGACTTCGGCAGCCAGCCCGAGGACTCACCGGGCAGGCCGACGTTGGTCTTCTTGCCCAGGCCGAAGGAGGAGTAGTAGTTGACCAGGGTCTGCTTGTCCATCTGGCGTGACAGCAGAACGGTGCCGATGTTGGACGAGTTGGCCACCACGCCGCTGCCGGTCAGGTGGATCGTGCCGTGCGGGAAGGCGTCCTTGATGGAGCCGTCACCCGAGCGGATCGTTGCCGGGATCTCGACCTTGGTGTCGGGGGTCATCAGGCCGGCGTCGACCAGGGCGGCCATGGTCAGCACCTTCTGCACCGAACCCGGTTCATAGGGGGCGCTGGCGGCGGTGTTGCCCAGGTTCTGGGCGTCGGCCTTGGCAGGCTCGTTCGAGTCGAAGCCGGGCGAGGTCGACAGCGCCAGCAACTCACCGGTCTTGACGTTCATTACGATCGCGATGCCGTTCTTCGCGGCCGCGTTGCGGATGCCCTGGGCCAGCGCCTGGTTGGCGATCAGCTGCATCTCGGAGTCGATCGTCAGCTGGTAGTCGGTGCCGTTGACCGCCGGGATGAGGGTGCTGCTGCCCAGCGGGATGCGACCGTTGGCGGAGGTGTCGTAGACCTCCTTGCCGTAGGTGCCGGTCAACTGCTTGTTGAGGGCGTACTCCAGTCCCCCGGCGCCGACGGGCCGGCGGGTCTCGTCGTCAGTACCCATGAAGCCCACGATGTTGGAGGCGACATCACCCGAGGGGTAGTACCGGATCGGGTCGTCCTCCTTGTAGATGCCGTACCAGGCCGAGGGCTTCTCGTCCGGGTTGTCGATCGCTGGGTCGCCGCTGTACCGCTTGCCCGCGGCCAGGTCGGCGCGGATCTGCTCATAGGTCCAGGCCGGCACCTGGGTGGCCACCACGGCGTAGTGCTGGCGGCTCACGTCGGTCAGGGTGGGCAGGTAGTCCTCGAGGGACCCGCCGAGGTAGTGGACGAGGATCTCGGCGATCGCGGTGGGTGCCTGCTCGGCCTTCGCCGTCTGCTTGGGGCCCATGTCGACCGAGGTGTCGACGCCGTTGCGCGAGATCATCAGCGGGTCGGCGATGATCCGCACCGCCGGCTCGGAGGCTGCCAGCACCACCCCGTTGCGGTCGGTGATGGTGCCGCGCTGGGCGACCAGTTCCCGCGAGGCCTTCATCTGGGCGGCGGCCTGCTCGGCGTAGGCGCGGGCGTCGAAGGCCTGCAGCAGGAACGCCCGACCCATGAACACGGTCATGATCAGGGCCATCACCAGCACCATTGCCTGAAGGCGACCGGTCTGCTTCTTCAGCGGGATCCGCAGGGCCGGCTTGTAGACCTTCTTGCGCGATGACCCGGTGGCCGTGGCGGGCTTGCGGGGGGTCACCGGCCGCGACGCACTGCCCCTGGTCGAGGGGCGTCCGGTCTTTCCGGCGGAGCGTCCGGAAGCCGAACCAGTGCGTCGGGCCTGTGGCATGGGGCTGACCTCCGGGGTTCAGGGGCTGTGCGGGTCTCGGGCTGCGGGGCTCAGGGGGCGGGGGCTCAGGGGGCAGGGGTGGTGGGAGCGCTGGACTGATGCTGCTCCTCTTCTTGCTTCTTCTTGGCTTCCTCTTCCTCGGCCTTCTTCTTGCGCTCCTCCTCGGCCTTCAGCCGGGCTGCCTCGGCGGCGGCCTGCTTGTCCTTGACGACCTGGAGGCGGGCGTCCTCCTGCTGCTTCACGACCTGTTCCCACGTCAAGTAGACCTGATGGGGCAGCTCGTCACCGGTCACCACCGTCGGCGTGCCGAGGATCTTGCCCTCCGGCAGGACGATGAAGGCCGGGTTCGGGTTGGGGCGCATGCCCAACTTGTAGGCCTCCTGCTCGAGGCTGGCCGCCGAGTTCAGCTTGTTGACCTCGGCCTCGAGTGCGGCCTGCTGGTGGCCGAGGTTGGTGGCCTGCCGCTCGAGGGCAGCCAGTTCCTTCGCCTGGGTCTGGATCTGGGTGTTGACCACGACCAGGCCACCCATGCCGAGCGCGACGAGTGCGACCAGCCCGAGGATGAACGGGAACCGTGAGACGCGCGAGGGTTGCTTCTCGGGGACGGCCTTCAGCCGGCGCCGCGTCTTCGGTGTCCCCCGGGGGGAATCGTCGACCGGGTCGAGGATCTGGACTGCACTCATGCTGCCTCTCTCACACGTTCGATGACGCGCAGCCGGGCTGAGGCTGCGCGGGGGTTCAGGGTGACCTCGTCGGGCCCGGGCTTTTCAGCCCCGCGGGTGACCAGCCGGAACTGGGCCAGCAGGTGGTCTGGCACGACCGGCAGGTGGCGGGGGGCGTTGTCGGTGCTGGCCTCACGAAACAGGTCCTTGACCCGGCGGTCCTCCAGCGAGTGGTAGGCCAGTACGGCGAGTCGTCCGCCCACGTTCAACGCCGCGAGCGCCGCCGGCAGGACGGCATCGAGGGCCGCCAGTTCGGCATTGACCTCGATGCGCAGCGCCTGGAAGGACTTCTTGGCCGGGTGGCCGGACTGCTTGGAGCGCACCGCCATCGGGATGGCCTCGCTGATCACCTCGACCAGCCGGGCGGAGCGCTCGAAGGGTTCCTGCTCGCGGGCGGCGACGATGCGCTGGACGATCCGGTCGGCGAACTTCTCCTCACCGTAGGTGCGCAGCACCCGGGCAAGGTCTGCCGCCTCGTAGGTGTTGACCACCTCGGCGGCGGTCAGCGCGGTGTCGGGGCCCATCCGCATGTCGAGCGGGGCGTCGGTGGAGTAGGAGAAGCCCCGCTCGCGGCGGTCGATCTGCAGGGAGGACAGGCCGAGGTCGAGCAGCATCGAGTCGATCCCGCTGAGGCCCAGGTCGTCCAGCACCCTGGGCAGTTCGGAGTAGACGGCCTGCACCAGGTCGAGGCGCTCGGCGAACCGCTCGAGGCGGGCGCCGGCCAGTTCGAGGGCCTGGGGGTCGCGGTCGATGCCGATCAGGTGGACGCGGCCGAAGCGTTCGAGGACGGCCTCGGCGTGGCCGCCCATTCCGGTCGTCCCGTCGACGTGGACGAGCCGCTGCCCCGGGGCGGCCGGGTCCCGGTCGAGGGCGGGGGTGAGCAGGTCGAGGATGCGCTCCAGCATGACCGGGACGTGGGCGGTGGCCGCCTGCGCTGCGAGGTCGCTGCCTGCCGACGTCGCCGCGTCGTCGCGGTCAGTGGCCATCGCCTTCCTCCGGTCGTGTGTTGGCCTGTCAGGTGCTTGGTCCGCCTTTCGTGGTTTCGGTCCAGCGTCCCGGGAAGGATGACCTGGCACCGGGGAAGGTGCGCCAGGGCATCGGACGCCGGCCCGAAGCCGCGAACTGCGGTTCCAGTGCCTGACTAGAGGCCAAAGATGTCCTCGTTGATGTCGGCGAAGGTTGCCTCCTGCTCAGCGGAGTAGCTGTCCCATGCCGCCTTGTCCCAGACCTCGACGCGATCGATCGCACCCACCACCGCGAGCTCGGTGTCCAGCGACGCGTACTCCCGCAGCTTCGGGGGGATGGTGAGCCGCCCCTGGCTGTCAGTCGTCTCGTCGGAGGCCGAGGACGCCAGCATGCGCTGGATCGCCCGGTTCCGAGCCACGGTGCCAGGCGCCTGAAGCGCCTCCATGGCCTTCCGTTCGAAGACGGCCTTGGGGTAGATCGCGAGGCATCGCTCCTGCTGCATCGTGATCACCAACCCTTCGGCCAACTCGTCACGGAACTTGGCTGGCAGAAAGAACCGACCCTTGGCGTCCAGCTTGGGGTTGTAGGTGTTCAGGAACACGTCCTGCCCCTCTCCCCCGGCTGAACAGAGCCAATCCGCTCCACTGCGCTCCACCATACGCCACTTTCCTCCACTTTGGCCATCAACAGGGCGTTTCCCAGCTGTAGTTCTGCTGGAGGGTTGCGCCTGCGGGGAGGCGTGCGCGCCCCGCATCGTCCCCGTTGCCCGGGCTCGGACGAGGCGGGGTTGGGCGTGGTTGCGCGGGACCGATCAGGTGGAGCAGGGTGGAGCACCCCGGTGGAGCGGGGTGGAGCACCCGGGTGGAGCAGGGTGGAGCACCCGGGTGGAGCAGGGTGGAGGGCACCGGCCGGGCATGGGGGGAGGAAATTGGGCTGGTGAAGAATCATGGTCAGCTTGCTCCCAGCCACTAGGCTCGGTAGCGGCATGATCTCGGTCGGCAGCCCCGGCCCCCCAGGATCCTCGAAGGAGTACTCGTGACAGTCGCCCCGGAAGCAGTACCCGTGCAGGAAGTCGTCACCACCATGGAAAAGGTGCGTGGGGCCATTGAGCACGTCATCGAGGGCAAGACCGACCAGATCAAGCTGGCCCTGGTCGTCCTGCTGGCCGAGGGCCACCTGCTCGTCGAGGACGTGCCCGGTGTCGGCAAGACCATGCTGGCCCGCGCCATGGGGCGGGCCATCGACTGCAAGGTGAACCGGCTGCAGTTCACCCCCGACCTGCTGCCCAGCGACATCACCGGTGTCAGCATCTACAGCCAGGCGACCCGGGAGTTCGAGTTCAAGCCGGGCGGCATCTTCGCCAACATCGTCGTGGGCGACGAGATCAACCGCGCCTCCCCCAAGACCCAGTCGGCACTGCTCGAGGCCATGGCCGAACGCCAGGTCAGCTCGGACGGCATCACCCACACACTCGACCGCCCGTTCATGGTGATCGCCACCCAGAACCCGATCGAGATGGAGGGCACCTACCCGCTGCCCGAGGCCCAGCGCGACCGGTTCATGGCCCGCATCGAGATGGGCTACCCCACCCGCTCGGCCGAGCTCGACATGCTCGACCACCACGGCGCCCGTGACCCGCTGGCAGACCTCGAGCCGGTGGCCAGCGGCGAACAGGTCGTCAACCTGATCAAGATCTGCCGCGAGGTCTATGTGGCCGACCCCGTCAAGAACTACATCGTCGACATCGTCACGAAGACCCGCGCCAGTGAGGACCTGCGGCTGGGCGCCTCACCCCGTTCGTCCCTGGCACTGCTGCGTGCGGTGCGCGCCCGGGCCGCGATGGAGGGCCGTGACTACGCCATTCCCGAGGACGTGCAGGTGCTGGCGCTGCCGGTGCTGGCCCACCGCGTGCTGCCCTCCACCGCCTCGCAGCTGGGCGGGCGCACGGTGACCGAGATCCTGGAGGGCCTGGTCGCGTCCGTGGAGCTCCCCGACCACCGCTGATGAGGGCTCCCTGGAAGCTGTTGACCGGGCGCGGATGGGCACTGCTCCTGTTCGGGGTCCTCGGCTGCGTCGCCGCGATCATGCTCGGGCAGCGCGACATCCTGTGGTTCGCGGTGGCGCTCGTCCTGCTGCCGCTGGTGGCGCTGGTCGCGGTCAGCCGCAGTGGCCTTCGACTGAAGGCCGAGCGCCGGGTCTCGCCGCCGCGCGGGGTGCTGGGCGAGCGACTGAACGGCGCCCTGACGCTGACCAACAAGGGTTCCTTCCCGCTGGCGGTGCTGCGCTTCGAGGAGTCGCTGCCCCGCGAGTTGGGCCGGCGTCCCCGGTTCACCATGCACACGGTCAAGGGAACCTGGCGGCGTACCGTCAACTACCCCATCACCGGCAGCGCCCGTGGTCGCTACACGGTCGGCCCCCTGCTGGTGCGCGCCGGTGACCCCTTCGGCCTGGCCCGGCTGGACCGCCGGTTCAGCTCCACCACCCAGGTGCTGGTCACCCCCCGCGTCGTGCCCCTCAGCGTGATGGCCAGCGCCCCCGGCTCCGGCCAGACCGGCGACAGCACCCCCCGCCGCATCGGGCTGGTCGGGCAGGACGACGTGCTGATCCGCGAGTACCGCGACGGTGACGACGTGCGGCGCATCCACTGGCGGTCGACCGCCCGCCGCGACGAGCTGATGGTGCGCCGCGAGGAACAGTCCTGGGACCCCTCGCTGACGCTGCTGCTCGACTCCCGCACCCAGGCCCACGCCGGCAGCGGCCCGGACAGTTCCTTCGAGTGGGCCGTCTCGGCGGTCGCCTCCATCGCCCGCCACATGCAGCGCGCCGACTACAACCTGCGCATCGTCGATGCCGCCGGCGTACTGATCGACACCGGCGGCATGGACCCGGCCTCGGCCGAGGACGGGGTGCTGCTGGCCCTGACCGACGCGGCCCTGACCCCGGGCGACCCCGACCTGCAACTGGCCACCGACACCATCACGCTGGGCAAGTCCGGCGAGATGATGATCGCCGTGCTGGGTCGCCTGACCCACGCCGACGTGGCCGCCATGCGCACCATGCGAGCCAGCCGCTCGCAGGGCCTGGCCATCGTGCTGGACGTGGACTCCTTCACCGCGCGCCGTTTCCGCGCCACCCCCGAGCAGATCGAGGAACACCAGGAGTGCCTGGTGCAGCTGGCCGCCGGCAACTGGCGCGTCGTCCCGGTGCGTCACCCGATGGGCGTCGAGGACGCCTGGCGCCAGCTCGACCAGATCGGAGCCTCCCTGTGAGCCGCATCTTCCGCCCCACCGACCTGATGGCTGCGGCCGTCACCGTCGCCATGGTGCTGGCGAGCCTGTCGCTGCTCAACCTCACCACCGACCGGCGCTACCTCGTGCTGGGCATCCCCGTGGTCGTGCTGATCATGCTGATCTCGGCCATTTCACGTCGGCTGCGGGTGCCGGCGGTCCTGATCCACCTGTGGCAGCTGCTGGCCCTGGCCGGTGCCGTGATCGGGTTGGGCGTCAACGCCACCGAGGGCGGTGGCAACATCTTCGACCAGGTTTGGCAGGCACTGCTCGACGGCATCCTGCACATCCAGACCAGCATCGCGCCGATGCCGCCGAACGCGGGCACCGCCCTGCTGCTGGTGGTGCTGCTCGGGTTGGTCACCATCATCGCCGACGTGCTGGTGCTCACCCTGGACACCCCCGCGTGGGTGGCCGCCCCGATGCTCACCCTCTACCTGATCCCGGCGCTGGCGCTCGACTTCCAGGTGTCGTGGGTCTCCTTCGTCCTGCTGGGCCTGGGCCTGCTCGTGGTCCTGGCCGCCGACACCTCACGCACGCTCAGCGGCTGGACCCGCAACCTGGTCACCGACGACGCCGACAAGCAGCACACCACCACCGGGGTCTGGGGCATGGCCGCGATCGTGGGGGTGCCGGTGCTGGCGTTCTCACTGCTGATCGGCAATGTGGTGCCGACGATGGCGACCTATGACCTCGACTCCCGCCGCCCCCGCGGCGTGGGCCCCATCCAGATGCAGGACCCGACCATCGAACTGCACCGCAACCTCTCGCAGCAGTCCGAAGAGGTGGTGATCAGCTACACCACCGACGCGGCCGACGGGCAGTACCTGCGGATGGCCAGCCTCTCGGTGATGGAGCCCGACTCCTGGAAGCTGACCGCCGTCCAGCTGCAGACCGGCAACCTGCCCAACCCGCCAGGCCTGGGCTCGGCGGTGGTCGAGAACACCACCAACATCAGCATCGGCAACTTCGGCAGCCAGTACCTGCCGGCCCCCTATGCCCCGAGCAGTTTCAACGCCCCCGGCCAGTGGGCCTTCGACCCGGTCACGATGATGATCCTGTCGACCGAGGGCAACAACACTGACGCCACCCGCAACCTGGAGTACTCGGTCAACAGCGTCATCACCGACCCCGACCCGGGCGCCTTCAACAGCGCCCAGCCCGGCACCCCGCCCGACAACGGGTTGACCCGCCAGGTGCCCGATGACGTGCCCCAGGAGATCGTGGACCTGACCGCCGAGGTGGTGGCCGACGCCGAGACCCCGGTGCTGCAGGCCGCCGCCATCCAGGCCTGGCTGCGTGACCCGCGCCGGTTCACCTACTCGACCGATGCCCCGGCCGGCGACGGTTTCGAGGTCATGCGCAACTTCCTACTGGACGACCGGCAGGGCTACTGCATCCACTTCGCCTCGGCGATGGCCCTGATGGCCCGGATCGCCGGCATCCCCTCGCGGGTGGCCGTCGGGTTCCTGCCCGGTACCAAGAACGGCGACGTCTGGCAGGTGCAGGCCAAGGAGATGCACGCCTGGCCCGAGCTGTTCTTCGAAGGCTTCGGCTGGGTGCGTTTCGAGCCCACGGCCGGTGTGGCCGACGCCCCGGCCTGGACCGTCGTGCAGGGCAGCGGCCCCACCGAGAGCCCCTCCGACACCCCCAGCCCTACCGAGACGACTGACCCGTCGGCGTCCACGAGCGGTTCGATGGAGACCCCCTCGGCCACCGAGACCGTCTTCGAGGTCGACGTGGAGGGCAACGCCTTCGCCTGGCGCCGCTTCTTCACCATCGTCGGCATCGTCGCGGTCGCGCTGGCGCTGCTGCTGACCCCGGGCGTGGCCCGCCGGGTCGTGCGACGGCGCCGCTTCGCCGGCACCGGTTCCCCGGAGGACCAGACCGAGGCCCTGTGGGCAGAGGTGCGTGACACCATGCGTGACGTGGGTGCCGGCTGGCCCGCGGGCTCCCCCCGCGAGAAGGTGGCGACCCTGGGCAGCGCCATGGACGGACCGGCCGCCGAAGCGCTGACCCGGATCGGCGCCACCGTCGAGCAGGCCCGTTACAGTCGCGGCATGGCCGAACTGCCCGAGCAGTACGCCAAGGACGTCCGCTACGTCACCGAGGACGTCCGGGCCAAGCAGTCCGGCTCGTCCAAGGTGGTCAGCACCCTGTTCCCCACATCGGTGTTCACCAACCTGGGCAGGCGCCTGGGCGGCAAATGACCGCCCGGGTACCAGCTTGATGACGTTGGTTCCGGCCCTGTGCCAGTACCCTTTGGCCAACTACACTGGTAGACACAGCACTCACCACTGAGCAGCTTGGAGGCAATCATGGCCCTCTCCGAGGAGGAACAGAGGAGGCTCGAACAACTCGAGGCCCTCCTCACCGAGGACGACCCCAAGCTGGCCAACACCCTGCGCGGCACCAGCCGCCCGGTGACGGTGGACGGCAAGCGGCTGGCGATCAGCATCGTGGGGTTCGTGCTCGGTATCGCCCTGCTGGTGGTCGGCATGCAGTGGGGCTGGTTCATCAGCGTGATCGGCTTCGTGGCCATGTTCGCCTCGGCCGCCTGGTTCGTGCTCGGACGCGGCGGTGACGACGCCCCCGACCGGGAACCCACCGGACCCACCTCGTACTCGCCCACCGGCTCACGCCGCAGTGGTGGCGACTCGTCGTCGGCGTTCATGGACAAGCTCGAGGAACGCTGGAAGCGCCGCCAGGACGAGGGGCGCTGACAGCTCAGGACGAGGGCGCCGACCGCCTCAGGTGAGGCTCCCCCGTCGGATCGCGTCCGGCCCGAACCGGGCGATCACCGCATCGGCGGCCAGTTCCACTTCCCGCATGCCCCGTTCGGGGGAATCCAGGGTGAACTGCTGGTAGGCGTCCTCCCGGTCGACCAGGTTCTCCACCCGCACCCCCACCCGGCGGATCCTTCCGCGCTGCAGGTGCAGCTTCTGCCAGCACCGCAGGGCGCCGGCGTAGATCTCGTCGGTGACGTCGGTGGGGGTCGGCAGGTTCGTGGTGCGGGTGATGGTGGTGAAGTCGGAGAACCTGATCGACAGGGTCACTCCCCTACCCAGAACCCCGGCCTGGCGCATCCGTGAGGTGGTGCGCGCCGCCATCCGCAGCAACTCGGTGCGTACGACCTCGGGGTCGTCGGTGTCCCTGCTGAACGTCTCCTGCGCGCCGATGCTGCGCTCGCTCGGCGCCCCGGTGACCTGACGGGTGTCCCGCCCCCAGGCCAGGTCATGCAACCAGCCACCCAGGTGGGCGCCCAGTGCTCGCTGCAGGGTGGGCCGCGGGGTGTGCGCGAGTTGCCCGATGGTGGTCAGGCCCAGGGTGTGCAGCTTGCCGGCGGTCACCTCACCCACCCCCCAGATCCGTTCCACCGGCAGGGGGTGCAGGAAGGCGGTCACCTGGTGCGGCAGCACCTCGTGGAGGCCATCGGGTTTGCAGTGCGTCGAGGCCAGCTTCGCCAGGAACTTGCTGGGCCCGATACCCACCGAGCAGGTGATCCGCTGCTCGTCGGCCACCTGGGCGCGGATGCGGGCACCCACCTCGAGCGGGCTGCCCAACCGGGGACCGGTACCGGTGATGTCGAGGAAGGCCTCGTCGATGGAAAGCGCCTCGACCTGCCGGGTGATGGTGGCGAAGATGGCGAACACCCCCTCGCTGACCGCCGCATAGGTGTCGTGGTCAGGGGGCACCGGGATGCCCTCGGGGCACAGCCGCCTCGCCCGGGAACTGGGCATCCCCGACCGGACCCCCCGGGCACGGGCCTCGTAACTGGCCGAGAGCACCACCCCCCGTTCGGCACCACCGACCCACATCGGACGCCCGCGCAGGTCGGGCCGCCGCGCCAGTTCCACCGACGCGTAGAACGCATCCATGTCGACATGCATGATGATCGGTTGGTGCTCTACGCGGGGGGTGGGTCCTGCCCCCGTGCCCACTGGGCGCTGCTCCTGTGTCATGGCTACCTGCCCGAGCTTCCGGGGCTGGAGTGCCACAGCTTGCGCGGGGCCTGGCCTGCCGGGGCACCGGCCGGCTTGACGTCGGCGTAGGGCGACTGCTTGTACCCGGTGGGGTGCACCAGCACCCGGCGCTGTCCCATGCCCCCACCGCGGGTGTGCTGCTGGGCATCCCCCACCGGGGCCTGCTGCGGGTCGGCGGGCTCGGCCAGTTGGCCCCCGCGCATCCGGGCCGCGGCTCCCCGGGGTGCCTCCACCGGACGAGGGGCCTGGTCGATGATCGCGGCGATGGCTGCGGTGGCGGCCCGGCGGTCACCGTCAGCCTCTAGGGCCTGCTTCCACACCTCGAACAGCCCCTGCAGGTCCCACGCGCCGGTGGCCCGCAGTGAGAGCCCCTGCGGGCCGGTGCGCCGGATCAGCCCGCGCACCACCAGCAACCAGCTGGAGAACACCGTGTGGGCATAGGAACCCTGGGCGTCCTCAAAGAAGGTGGCATCGACCGGGCCGGTGGAATCGTCCAGGGTCAGGAACACCACCCGTCGTCCCGAACGAACCGGCGGGGTCTGGGTGGCGACCTTCACCCCGGCCACCAACACCTCGGACTGGTTGCGCCGGCCATGCAGGTCCCGCGACCAGACGATGCCCAGGTCGTCGAGGAAGCTGCGGTAGAAGTCGATGATGTGCTGGCTGGTGTCCATGCCCAGGATGTCGAGTTCACTGGCGAGGCGTTCGGCGCGGGTCATCTCGGGCAACCCGCTGGCAGCCACGTCGGTGGGCGCCCCACCGGCCCGGTCAGCATGCTGCCCGTGCTCCCCCTGTCCCAGGTCCAGGTCCTGTTCCCCGTACCCCTCGTACTCCTGGTAATCCCCATACTCCCCGTGCTCGTCCGGGCGGTCGTCCGGGTCGGGCTCGGTGAAGTCGAGCGCCAGCTGGATGCCGGTGAACGATTCGGCCACCCGCGCCGGCACCACCTCCGCCATGGCCTGCCGGCGGGCCCGTTCCCGGACCCCGTCGGGGTTCCCGGCGCCCTCCCCGACCGGGCTCGACCGCTCGAAGGACTTGCTGCGCACCAGTCCCCGGGCGCGGGCTGCGGTGCGGTTCTCCACCACCTGCAGCCGACGCAGGTCGGCCACTGCCAGCAGCAGGTCACGACGGGTGACCTGCCCGCTCGCCAGCACGGACACGTCGTGGCCGACCCGGTAGAGGTCGTCGAAGGCCCCGGCCAGTACGAGCCGTTCCACCACCGGGGCCTCCACCCCGGCCCGGTTCCAGAAGTCGGTCAGCGAGGTGTAGGGCTGCCCGGCGGCGACCCGCAGCACCTCGGCCTGGCTGATGCCCTTCACCTCGGCCAACGAGGTACGCAACCCGTGCACGCTGTCATCGGGCAGCCCCTGGCCGTCCAGCCCGGTGGTCGGGGTGGGGGTGGCGCGGTGGTCGGCCCGGCTGCTCAGCGGGGGTTGCCAGTCGGGTTCGTGCAGGCATTCGACCTGCCAGGTGGCGCCGCTGTGGTTCACGTCGAGCCCCAGCAGCGGCACCTGCATGCGGCGTGCCTCCTCCAGGATCAGCCGTTTCGGGTACATGCCGGGGTCGTGGGTGAGCAGCCCGGCGACGAAGTGGGCCGGGTAGTGCCGTTTCAGCCAGGCCGACTGGTAGGTCGGCAAGGCGAAGGCGGCCGCGTGGGCCTTGCAGAACCCGAAAGATGCGAACGAGGCCAGCACGTGCCAGACCTGGTCGACCACCGCAGGCGGGTAGCCCCGTTCCCGGGCGATCGGGATGAACCAGTCCTGCACGTCACGCTGCCCGGCGACATCCCCCAGGGCCCGGCGCACCTCGTCGGCCTGGGCCAGGCTGCAGCCGGTCATCACCGCCACCATCTTGATGATCTGCTCGTGGAAGACCACCACCCCACCGGTTTCGGCGAGCACCGGTTCCAGGTCGGGGTGCAGGTACTTCGGCTGGTTCCAGCCCTGCCGGGCATTCAGGAAGGGGACCACCATGTCCGACTTCACCGGCCCGGGCCGGAACAGCGAGATGTCGATGATGATGTCGGTGAAGGTGGACGGCCCGAACTTGCCGACCAGCTCACGCTGCCCCGGCGACTCGATCTGGAAGCACCCCAGGGTGGCGGCGTGCCCGATCATGTCGTAGGTGTCGACGTCGTCGAAGGGGCCGAGGTCGTCGACCGGGGGCACCGGGTGGCCGGTGCGCCCCACCTCGGCCAGGCAGTGGGCGATCGAGGACTGCATCCGGATGCCGAGCACGTCGAGCTTCAGCAGGCCGATGTCCTCCACGTCGTCCTTGTCGAACTGGCTCATCGGGAACCCACCGTGGCTGGCCTCGATCGGGGTGCGGTCGCCCAGCGTGGCGTCACTGAGCAGGATCCCGCAGGGGTGCAGCGCCACGTGCCGGGGCAACCCGTCCAGTGATTCGACCAGTTCGAAGAAGACGTCCAGGCGGCGCTCGGCCAGCCCGGCGGCCCGCAGTTCGGGCAGGTCGCGCATGGCCTGGCGGGCATCCCGGGCGCGGATGTGCGGGAAGGCTTTGGCGATCGTGTCGACCTCACCGGGCGGCATGCTCAACGCGGTGCCGACGTCACGCACCGCATGGCGGACGCGGTAGGTCTCGAGCATCGCCACGCAGGCCACCCGTTCACCACCGAAGACGTCGAGCACCTTCTCGTAGACCTCGGTGCGGCGGGCGGACTCCACGTCCAGGTCGATGTCGGGCAGCGCCCGGCGCAGCGGGGACAGGAAGCGTTCCATCACCAGCCCGTGGGCCAGCGGGTCGACCCCCGAAATCCCGAGCAGGTGGTTGACCAGGCTGCCGGCCCCCGACCCGCGGGCAGCGCAGCGCACCCCCATGTCACGCACCAGGTCGACCACGTCGGCGACGGTGAGGAAGTAGGAGGCGAAACCCAGGTGGTCGACCACCGCGAGTTCCTCCTCGAGCCGCTGGAGGACCCGGGGGTGCTGGTCGTGGTCGTAGCGGGCGGCGATGCCGGCGCGGCAGCGTTCCAGCAGCACGGTCATGGCCTGCTCGGCGGTGGTGCCGAGCACGTCGAACTCGGGCAGGTGGATCTCGCCCAGCCCGAGGTCGGCCCGGGGGTCGAGCCGGCACCGCTGGGCCAGCAGCCGGGTCTCGCCCAGCAGCCGCTCGGCACCATGGGCCCCGCCACGCCGGCCGGAACGGTCGGCGACCTGTTCGGCGACCTCGATCATCTCCTTGCCGGGTTTGAGCCAGCCCTCGGCATTGCGGCGGTCGACATTGCGCAGGTCGAGCGGCACCAGCCGGCGGGCGGCGTCGAGCACGTCCAGGGTGGGTGCCTGGTGGCGGTGTGCCATCCGCACCTGGTTGGCCAGCACTGCGGCCAGGTGGTGCCGGTCGGCCAGTTCCACCAGCGCCCCGGCCTGGGCCGCGGAGTTCACCCCGGTCCCCCTGACCTGGTGGTTGGTGGCGGCCAGCACCACCTGGTCGGGGCCGAGCCCCTCGACCCAGCGACGCAGTTCGGCGTCGGCGCGCAGCCGGTCACCGTCGGCCAACGCCGCTCCGACCGGCGAGTCGGAGCCCAGCAGCACCACCAGGTCGCCGTCGCCGGCGTGTTCGGCGATCAGTTCCATGCTGCTGACCGGTTCACCGCGGTGACCGGCCAGGTGGGTGGCGGTGGTCAGCCGGCACAGGCCGGCCCAGCCCCGGCGGGAGGTGGCCAGCACGACCACCCGCGGCAGCCGGTGGTCACGGATCTCACCACCGCGCACGGCAGTGCTGCGGCGTTGCGGCACCCGGCGCCAGGGGTCGGGCACGGCCAGGTCGGCCCCGGCCACCGGCGCGACACCGTGCTTGAGGCAGGACTTGGCGAACCGGATGATGCCGTAGAGCCCGTCCCGGTCGGTCAGCGCCAGGGTGTCCATGCCGTGGTCGGCGGCGGCGGCGACCAGGTCGCCGGGGTGGGAGGCACCATGCTGCAGCGAGTAGCCCGACGCCACCCGCAGGTGCACGAAGGGGTCGCTCATCCCGCGCTCCTGTCCCGGCGCTGCTCCTGGATGGGGCGCACGACGATGACCGGGCGCTGGTCGGCCCAGGTGACCACCGCCTCGCAGAAACTGTCGGCATCGCGGACGAGGTCGTCGGCCTCGCGACTGCTGATGGCCAACCGGCCGGCGGCAACAGCCCGGCGGCGGGGCTGGGTCGCGGCGAAGTAGGCGGCCCATTCCGCCAGGGCGGGCACGGCCCGCGCCACCAGCGGCCAGGGGTCACCCAGGTCGGTGGGGATGCGGCGCCCGGTGCGGGCCAGCACGGCGGCATCGGCGGCCAGCGCCACCGCCTGCTGGGCCTGCAGGTAGCGCTCGGCCGGCGCGTCAGACAGGAGCGCCTCGATGACCTGGGTACGGGCACGGCGGATGTCGGGCACCCAGCCGGGTTCGGTGACCTGCTCACGACTGTTCATCAGTCGACCACCCCGCGCAGGAGCCATCGTCCCCGGGTGGGCGAATGGGCCAGTTCGTAGACGCCGCGGCTGCCGGGCAGGCCATTGGCGGCCTCCACGCGCCACACCGACACCTCGTCGAGCAGGTCGGCACCCTGGCCAGGGTCCTGGCCCAGGTCGAGGTCGACGTTCTCGCCGCGGGCGGCGCGGGCCTGGGCACCGGTCCACCAGGGCCCGGTCTCGACCCAGCGGTTCTCGACCGTCAACACCCGCCACAGGGCCCCCCGCCAGAAGAAGCGACTGGGAGCGTTGTGACGATCACAGGTGACCTCGATCGGGTCATCATGTCTGCGCATGTGGAGTCTTCCCCTGCTCACACGCCCGGAGCTGGTGCACCACGGGCTTGCCGGCGCCCGACCAGGTGGCCGGGCCGCAACCCATCGACAGTCCTGCGGGCGCCGGGAGTGCGTCCACCGCCGATTCGACCCGGGGTGTCGGGAGCCCCGGTGCGGACGGGGGTCGAAGCCATCCACACCGGGGCAGTCCCGGTGCTCCAACAGGTGTGCGCTGTGTTCCCCTTGGCCAGGAACACCACGAGCCTTCCCCTGACCCGTCAATCGAACACCCGTTCGAACATCTCCACTATAACCCCACCCCCGACATTCCCGTCAAGCCCCGGTTGGCGGGCCCTGCGCACCACTTCGTGGGCCCCGGGCCATAGGCTGCGGTGATGGACGAGACCACCGCTGCCCGCATCGGGCGTCACGGCACCGACTGGGCCACCACCGTGCTGCAGGCCCTGCGCACCGACTGGCCGTGGGCCTGGTCATACCTGGCGTTGTCGGCCGACGACTGGGGCCGCAGCCCGCAGCAGGTGCACCCCGCGTTCCACGCCAGCCTGGACTGGCATTCCTCGGTGCACATGCAGCACTCGGCGATGCTGCTGCTGGAGGCTGCCGAGGACCTCACCACCGCCCCCCACCGTGACCTGCTCGACGAGCTCGACACCCGGCTGACCGGCCAGAACATCGCCGTCGAGGTCGAGCACCTGGCGGCCCACCGCAGCTTTGAGCGTCCCTACGGCTGGGCCTGGGCCTGCCAACTGGCCGCCACCGCCCAGCGCCTGGCCGAGGGCAGCGGACCGCTGGCCGAACGGGCCGCCGGGTGGGCGGGTGCAGTTCGTCCGCTGGCCGACCTCGTCGGTGACCTGCTGGTGGCCTGGTTGCCGACCCTGGCCGCCCCAGTGCGCCACGGCGTGCACTCCAACACCGCCTTCGCGCTGGGCCTGCTGCGCGACGCCCAGGCACACCTCGGACGAGCCGAGGTCGTCGAGGCCATCGACTCCGCCGCGCTCGGGTGGTTCGGTGGTGACGTCGACTACCCCAGCCAGTGGGAACCCTCCGGCGCGGACTTCCTGTCCCCCGCCCTGGCCGAGGCCGACCTGATGCGCAGGGTGCTCGAACCGGTCGAGTTCGGCGCCTGGCTGCGGACCTTCCTGCCGGTGCTCGGCGAGCCGGGCGATGCCCTGCTGCGGCTGCCCGAGGTGCTCGACCCGACCGACGGCCACGCCGTCCACCTCTACGGCCTGGCGCTGTCACGGTCGGCGATGCTGCGCCGGCTGGCACCGTGGGTGGACGACCCGGCTCGCAGCGCGGTGCTGGAGTCCTCGGCCGAACAGTACGGCTGGGCCGGCCATGCCATCACCGAGGGCGACTTCATGAGCACCCACTGGCTGGTGACCTTCGCGCTGCTGTAGCGCCCCGGAGCCGGTCACAACCCGAGTCGTTCGGCCCCCGTGTAGACGTTGAACGACGGTGCCCGGGTGAACCCGAGCAGGGTCATCCCGGCCCGGTCGGCCATCTCCACCGCCAGCGATGAGGGCGCCGAGACCGCCACCACCGCGGGCACCCCGGCCATCAACGCCTTCTGCACCAGCTCGAAACCCACTCGTCCCGACAGCACCAGCACGTGCCCCCGCGCGGGCAGCAGCCCCTGCAGCAGCGCCCAGCCGAGCACCTTGTCAACGGCATTGTGGCGGCCCACGTCCTCGGCGGCGCGCACCAGCTGGCCGTCGGCGCTGAACAGTCCCGCGGCATGCAGCGCACCGGTGCGGTCGAAGGCCTGCTGGTGCTCCCGCAGCACCTCGGGCAGGCCCACCAGCACCTGCGGGTCGAACCGTACCGGGTCGTCGTCGACCGGCCAGCGGGTCTGCTGCTCGATCGAGTCGATGCTCGTCTTGCCGCACACCCCGCAGGCCGCGGTGGTGGTGAAGTTGCGCACCACCCCGGTTCCCGGCAGCGGCACCCCGGGCGCCAGTTGCAGGTCGAGCACGTTGTAGGTGTTGCGGGGCACCCCGAACTCGTCGTCGACCACCGCCCCGGCACAGTAGCGGGCGGTGCTGACCTGGTCGGCGGCCCCGATGATGCCCTCGCTGAGCAGGAAGCCGTGGGCCAGGTGCACGTCCTCACCCGGGGTGCGCATGGTGACCGTCAATGCCTCCCCCGCCAACCGCAGTTCCAGCGGCTCCTCGGCGATCAGGGCATCCGGTCGCCGCGTCACCCGGACGCCGTCGTCGAGCGTGACCCGGGTCACCGGTCGTCGGACCGTGACGCGCCCCACTCAGCCGGCCTCGGGTTCGAGGCGCACGATGATCGACTTCGACGTCGGTGTTTGCGAGGTGTCGGCCACCGAGTCGAGCGGCACCAGCACATTCGTCTCGGGGAAGTAGGCGGCCGCGCACCCGCGCGCGGTGTCGTAGGCCACCACCCGGAACCCGGCGGCGCGCCGCTCACCCGACTCGTGCATTGAGACCAAAGTGACGTGGCTGCCGTCGGCGATGCCCAGCTCGGCCAGGTCGTCCGGGTGGACGAACACGACCCTGCGCCCACCCTTGATGCCGCGGTAACGGTCGTCGAGGCCGTAGACGGTGGTGTTGTACTGGTCGTGGCTGCGCACAGTCTGCAGGATCAGGTGGCCGAGTGGGGTGCGCACCACGGTCAGCGGGTTGACCGTGAAGTGGGCCCGCCCCGAGGCGGTGGTGAAACGCCGCTCCCGCGGCCCGTTGGGCAGCGCGAAGCCCCCGGGGTGGCGGATGCGTTCGTTGTAGTCCTCGAAGCCGGGGATGACCTCTTCGATCTTGTCGCGGATCAGGCTGTAGTCGCCGCGGAACCGGTCCCAGTAGGCATCGGCGAACAGGCGCCGACCCAGTTCGGTGACGATGGCGACCTCCGAGAGCACCCCGCCGAACTCACGTCGTCCGCGGGAGGCGTGCACCATGCCCATCGAGTCCTCGACGGTGACGTCCTGGGGGCCGGTGGCCTGCGGGTCGGCGTCGGTGCGCCCCAGGGTCGGCAGGATCAGCGCCTCGGCGCCGGTGACCGCATGGGACCCATTCAGCTTGGTCGAGACCTGCACGGTCAACTCGAGGTTGCCCAGCGCCTGCTCGGTGACCTCCGTGTCAGGGGTGGCGCGGACGAAGTTGCCGCCCATGCCCATGAAGAACTTCACCCTGCCCTCACGCATGGCACGGATGGCATCGACCACGTCATAGCCGTGTTCGGTGGGCGCCTCGAAGTCGAAGGCCTTTGACAGCGACTCGATGAAGGCCCGGGGTGGCTTCTCGTTGATGCCGACAGTGCGGTCACCCTGCACGTTGGAATGGCCGCGCACCGGGCAGGCCCCGGCCCCGGGCTTGCCCATGTTGCCGCGCAGCAGCAGGAAGTTGACGATCTCTTTGATGGTGGGCACCGAGTTCTTGTGCTGGGTCAGCCCCATCGCCCAGCAGACCACGGCGGTGTCGGCGGCGCAGACCAGGTCGGCGACCCGCTCGATCTGCGACCATTCCAGCCCGGTGGCGAACTCGGTCTCGGCGCGGTCGACCTCGAGGGCGGCGACGTATTCCTCGAAGCCGGTGCAGTAGGTCTCGATGAACTCGTGGTCGACAGCATCACGGTCGAGCAGGATCCGGTTGAGGGCCCGGAACAGCGCCAGGTCACCGTTGACCCGGATCTGGCAGAACTCGTCGGCCAGCGGCACCCCGCCGGTGACGGACTTGATCGTCTGGGGGTTCTTGAAGTTGATCAGCCCGGCCTCTGGCAGTGGGTTGATGGCGATGATCCGGCCGCCGCGGGCCTTCACCTTCTCGAGGGCGCTGAGCATGCGGGGGTGGTTGGTGCCGGGGTTCTGCCCGTTGATCAGGATGAGGTCGGTGGTCTCGACATCGGTCAGCGTCACGGTGCCCTTGCCGATGCCGATGGTCTCGGTCAGCGCACTGCCCGAGGACTCGTGGCACATGTTGGAACAGTCGGGCAGGTTGTTGGTGCCGAGCCGGCGCACCAGCAACTGGTAGAGGAACGCGGCCTCGTTCGAGGTGCGGCCCGAGGTGTAGAAGACGGCCTCGTCCGCCTCGATGGACGACAGTTTCGCCGCGATCAGGTCGAGCGCGAACTCCCAGCTCACCGGTTCGTAGTGGCTCGCCCCACGACGCCGGTACATCGGCGTGGTCAGCCGACCCTGTCGACCGAGCCAGTGGTCGCTGCGGCCACGCAGGTCAGCCAGGTCGTGCTCGGCGAAGAACTCCGGGCCGCAGCGCCGGGCGGTGGTCTCCTCGGCGACGGCCTTGGCGCCGTTCTCGCAGAACTCGGCGACGTGGCGGTGGTCAGGGTCGGGCCAGGCACACCCCGGGCAGTCGAAACCGTCGGTCTGGTTGACCTTCAACAGGGGCAGCAGCGCCCGCTCGCGCACCGCGAACCCGAGGGCATGCACCACTCCCGGGATGCCGGCTGCGGACTGCTGTGGCCGACCGACCTTCAGGGACTCCTCCATGCCTGCCGAGGGTACCCGCTCGGGGCTGGGCGGAGTTGTCAGTCCATTCAACTACCCTGAGGGCATGGAACTGTTCGGGCTCACCTTTGCCGCGGGCTGGGCCAGTGGGATCAACGCCTACGCCACGGTCTTCCTGCTCGGCCTGCTGGGTCGCTTCGCCGGTCTGGCCGACGTGCCCGACGGGTTCCAGCGCGTCGACGTGCTGGTGGTGATGGGCGTGCTGGGGTTGCTGGAGCTGGTGGCCGACAAGATCCCCTACCTCGACTCGGTCTGGGACACGATCTCGACCATCATCCGCCCGATCGCCGGCGCCTTGATCGGCGGCCTGATCGCCGGGCAGTCGGGCGACCTGGCCACCATCACCCTGGCCAGTGTCGGTGGCGTGACCGCGCTGCTGAGCCACATCACCAAGGCGGGCACCCGGCTGGCGATCAACACCTCACCCGAACCGGTCAGCAATGTCGGCCACTCCCTCGGCGGTGACATCAGCCTGCTCACCGTGCTCGGCATCGCCGCGCTGAACCCGGTCGCCGCCGCGGTCGTCGCCGGCATCCTGCTGCTGGCTACCGGCATCGTGTTCTTCTGGTTGTTCGCCAAGGTCCGGCAGGGCTACCGCGCCCTGCGCAAGCGCCTGCAGCCCGCCGCGTCGCCGGAGGTGGGCTGAGCGTGGGCACCGACCACGTCCACGTCCACGGTGCATCCCTGGCGGGGTTGGCGGCGGCCATCCGCCTGGCCAGGGTCGGTCACCGCGTCAGCCTCGACCCCGCCGGCCCGCTGGGTGGCCGGGCCCACCCCCACCCGCTGGACGAACACCCCGGCCTGCTCGTCGACGACCTGGAGCCGGTCTTCACCCTGCCCGCGGCCTGGCGTGACCTGCTGAAGAAGTCCGGGCGCCCGCTGGTCACCGAGCTGAATGCCCACCACCTCGAACTGGTACAGGCCCCACCGGCCGTGCACCGCTTCGCTGACGGCACCGAGCTGGTGCTGGGCGATGACCGGGCCGGGCACCTGCGCGGCATCCGCGAAGTGCTGGGTGAGGGGGCCGCCACCCGCTGGACCGACCTGCTCGACCAGGTCGACGAACTGTGGCAGGCGCTGCGGATGGCCGGGGTCGAGCGACCCTTCCCCGCCGACCCCGATGGGCGGGCACTGTGGCAGCACCGCTCCCTGGGGCAGCTGGCCCAGGAACTCGACGAACCGCACCTGGCGCAGCTGCTGCTCAGCGCCGGGGTCCGGGCCGGGGCCGCCGACCCAGAACGGGCACCCGCCTGGCTGGCCACCCGGTGGACCCTGCCGCGCACCTTCGGGCGCTGGCACCTGTCCACCGCCCCACTGGACGAGGACGAACCGGCCAGTGCGCTGCTGATGGGCGCCATGGTGGGCGTGCTCACCGACCGGCTGGTCGACCGGCAGGTCGAACTCGAGGCCGAGCCCGGTGACGCGCGGGTGGTCATCGAGGCGCTGGCGCCCAGCCCACCGGCCGAGGAGACCTCGTGGTGGCAGCGGCTGCTGCACCGCCCGGCCGAACTGACCGCGGTGCGCCCTGCGACCGTCACCCACGACCTGCACCCCGACCTGGCCCCGGTCACGGGGCTGGCCGAGACGGTCTTCCACACCGACGACGGGGTGGTGATCGCCTGGCAGCGCAGCACCCCGGCGGGGGTGCTGGTCACCAGCCACGACCACACCCACCCGGCCGAGCCCGACCCGAGCCACGGCTGGGACCTGTCGGGCTGGCGGCAGTGGGTGGCCCGCCCGGCGATCACCCCGGCCGCCGAGGCCGGCCCGTGGCGGGCCTCGGCCGCCTCGCATGCCGGCAACGAACCGTGGGCCGAGGTGCTGACCGGCGCGCTGGTCAGCTACCAGGTGCATGAGCTGCTGACCGGCGAGGACATTCGTCCGACCAACAAGGCGAGCACCCCCACCCGACGACCCCGCTGAGCAGTCCCCCGCCCGGGACACCATGTTCACTGATGGCCGATTGGCCCGGCTGCTTGACCCAGCAGGGGTAGGCTGGGTCGTCAGCCGTTGCGAAGGACACGTCTTGCACCATCCAGAGTCACCGTCCACCGACACCTCAGCGTCCGAGGTCACCACCGGCGACCAGCACGACACGCTGGCCCGAGAACTCGCTGCTGAGCAGGCCCACGTCGACCGCGTCTACGAGGCCCTCGAGGTGGCGACCACGTCAGCCCGACAGGTCGCCGACGAGGGGCGTCGCCGCTACCAGACCGACCGTGGCGACTTCCTGCGCGAGGAGGACGGCACCGCCCTGTTCGAACGCGACGCCTTCGCCTACCAGTCGGCCAAGCGGCTGGCGACCCTCGACGCCGAACACGAGGGGCTGGTCTTCGGCCGGCTCGACATGAACCCGCCGGACACCCGCTACATCGGGCGCATCGGTGTGCGCGACGAGGACTACGAACCGCTGGTCATCGACTGGCGGGCACCGGCGGCCGAACCGTTCTACCGGGCCACCCCGACCAACCCGATGGGTGTGGTCCGCCGGCGAGTGCTGCGCTGCCGCAACGACCAGGTCGTCGGCATCGAGGACGACCTGCTCGACGACGACTCCCCCTCCGAACTGGTGGTGATCGGTGAGGGTGCCCTGATGGCCTCCCTGGCCAGGGCCCGCGGCGACGCGATGCGCGACATCGTCGCCACCATCCAGTCCGAACAGGACGAGGCGATCCGCGCCCCCTACCAGGGCGTGACGCTGATCGCCGGTGGTCCCGGCACCGGCAAGACCGTGGTGGCGCTGCACCGCGCCGCCTACCTGCTCTACACCCACCGCCGGCGCCTCGAGCGTGGCGGGGTGCTCGTGGTCGGCCCGTCGTCGGTGTTCATGAACTACATCGAGCGGGTGCTGCCCAGCCTCGGTGAGGACGCGGTCACCCTGCACGCCATCGGTGCCGTGGCCCGCGACGTGCTCGGCTTCACCACCGAACGCGTCGATGCCGCCGAGGCCGCCACCCTCAAGGGCAGCCTGCGGATGCTGCCGGTGCTGCGCGCCCTGGCCAATGAGCCGCTGAACGGCCTGCAGGAACCGCTGCGGGTGAGCGTCAAGGGTGAGGTGCTCACCCTGCAGCCCGACGAACTGGCGCGCATCCGTGAGCAGGTCCTGGAAACCAGGATGATCAACCGGGCCCGGCCGGCCGCCGAGAAGGCGCTGCTGCAGGCCCTGTGGAACCGCTTCACCAACGAGGCCGAACTCAGCCGTGAGGCCTTCGACGACCTGGCCGGTTCGCAGGCCTCGTTCACGATGTTCCTGCAGGCCTGGTGGCCGAGCCTCGAGGCCCGCGACATGCTGGTGCGGCTCAGCGACCGCGAACTGCTCGATCGGGTCGCGCCGAAACTCACCCCCCACGAACGTGACGTGCTCAGCAACTCCTACGACCCCGGGCTGCTCGAGCAGGTCTCGCGCGGCAAGGTCTCACCGTGGTCGGTGGCCGACATGGCGTTGATGGACGAACTGGTGGCGATCATCGGCCTGCCCGAGGCCGACCCCGAGGCCGATGCCCCGGTGTTCATCGAGGGCGGTGACGTGGCCGAACTGGTCAGCACCGCCGACCTGCTGAGCACCCAGCGCGAGGTCGACCCCAATGACGACCCGCAGCAGACCTTCGCCCATGTGCTGGTCGACGAGTGCCAGGACATCACCCCGATGCAGTGGCGCATGCTGCGCCGCCGCGGGCCGCAGGCCAGCTGGACCCTGGTCGGTGACATGGCGCAGGCCTCCTACCCGCACCTGGACGAGACCCGTCGGGCGATCGACGACCTGGTCGGGTCCGGCCAGCGCCGCGAGTTCCGGCTGACCACCAACTACCGCTCGCCGGCCGAGGTGTTCAGCCTGGCCGCCGACGTGATCAAGGCCGTGCACCCGGAGGCCGACCTGCCCCGGGCGGTGCGCTCGACCGGCGTGCACCCGGTGCTGGACTCGGTGGCCCCGGCCGACCTGGAGGCCCGGGTCGGTGAGCACCTGACCGAGTTGGCCGGGCAGGTCGAGGGCACCATCGGGGTGCTGGCCCCGCCCAGCCTGCTCGAGCAGGCCGCAGCCGCGGTCGAGCGGGCCGGCATGGCCGAACGGGCCCGGGTGGTCACCCCGCTGCAGGCCAAGGGCCTGGAATATGACGCGGTGGTCGTCCTGTCCCCCGACGACATCGTCCACGAAGCCCCCGGCCGGGAGCGCGTGCTCTATGTGGCGCTGACGCGCCCGACGCAGCGGCTGGTCACCATCGACCTCGACCGGGGTGCCCCGGCGCAGTGGCGCCAGGCGCTACCAGCGTCGGCCTGACAGCATCTCGAAGATGCGCGTGGTGGCCTTCGACCGGTTGAGCGTGAAGAAGTGCAGCCCCGGCGCACCGCCCCGCAGCAGGGTGACGGCCAGCTCGGTGCAGATGCGGGCACCGACCTTGCGCACCTCTTCGGGGTCGTCGGCGACGGCCATCAGGCGGTCGACCATGGTCTGGGGCAGGTCGGTGCCGCCAAGCATCCTGAACCGGTCGAGCTGGCCGATGGTGGACACCGGCATGATGCCCGGGATGATCGGCAGCTCGCAGCCCTCGGCGCGCACGGCATCGACTAGGTCGAAATAGTCGTCGGGTTCGTAGAACAGCTGGGTGATGGCATACTCGGCGCCGGCCTCGGCCTTGGCGGCCAGCACCCGCGCCTCCTGCGCCAGGCCACCGGATTCGCGAGGGGCGGTGTAGGCCGCCACCCCGACGCAGAAATCGCCGCACTCCTTCACCAGCCGGACCAGGTCGGTGGCATTGTTCAACCCCTCGGGATGGGCGACGAAGTCCTCCATCGCCCCGCCGGGCGGGTCCCCCCGCAGCGCCAGCACGTGGTTGACCCCGGCAGCGCTGTAGTCGTCCAGCACCTGGCGCAGCTGGGCGGCCGGCTGCTCGACGACGGTCAGGTGGGCGATGGTCTGCAGGGCGGTGCGTTCGATGATCTGCTTGGTGGTGCGGATGGTGCGTTCACGGTTGGAACCGTTGGCGCCGTAGGTGACCGACACGAAGTCGGGGTCGAGCGGCTCCAGCTTCTCGATGGCACGCCACAGCAGGTCCACCTCGTCCTCACTGCGCGGGGGCATGAACTCGAACGAGAACAGCGGTCGGTCGGCCTCACGCAGCAGTTGGGCGATGGTGGGACGATCGGTGGGCTGGTTCTCGGCAGGTGGCACGCCCTCCAGCCTAGGTGACCCACCACTGCCGCAGTGGCCTAGGCTCAGTACGTGGCACACCTACCCTTCACTGCATCAGAGCCGGTCAGCGGCGCTTTCCGTGACGCCGTCGGCGCCGCGATCACCGACTTCCTGGACCACAAGCGGGCCGCCACCGAGCAGATCGGCCCCGAGCTCGAACCGCTGCACCGACTGGCCGCGGAGTTCACCGCCGGCGGCAAACGGTTCCGTCCGGCGTTCTGCTACTGGGGCCATGTCGCGGTGGCCGGTGCCCCCGCCGAGGACGAGTGGCTGGTGCAGGCGGCCGCCTCGCTCGACCTGCTGCACGTCTCTGCGCTGGTCCACGACGACGTGATGGATTCCTCCGACACCCGCCGGGGTGTCCCGGCGGCCCACCGGCAGTTCGAGTCCTGGCATGCCGCCGAGGGTGGGCGTGGCGCCGCCGAGGCCTTCGGCCGGGCCGGCGCGATCCTGCTCGGTGACCTGCTGCTGGTCTGGAGCGCCGAGATGTTCACCAACACCGCCCTGCCGGCGGCGACCCGGGGGGCCGCCACCCGCCTGCTGGAGGCGATGCGCGCCGAGGTCACCTGCGGCCAGTTCCTCGATGTCGTCAGCCAGACCCGGCTGCTGGCCTCCAGCGACCCGCTCGACCCGGCCGGGCTGCAGGCCGAACTCGACCGGGTCTACCGGGTGACCGACTACAAGTCGGCGCGCTACTCGGTGCGCCACCCGCTGCAGATCGGTGCGGCGCTGGGTGGCGCCGAGGGCGACACCCAGGCGCTGCTGGCCGAGTACGGCTCACTGGTGGGCCGGGCCTTCCAGTTCCGTGACGACCTGCTCGGGGTCTTCGGGGACGAGTCGGTGATCGGCAAACCGGCCGGGGACGACCTGCGTGAGGGCAAGCGGACGGTGCTGGTCGCCCACGCCCTGGCCAGCGCCACCCGTAGCGACGCCGCCGAACTCGATGCGATGCTGGGTGACCCGGAACTGGCCGCCGACCAGGTCGACCGGGCCCGCGAGATCATCACCACCGCCGGCGCGGACCAGGCGGTGGAGGACGAGATCACCACCAGCGTGGAGCAGGCGATGTCGAAGCTGGAGCAGGCCTCACTCACCGACGAGGGCCGCGAGGCGCTGCGGGTGCTCGCTGCGTTGGTGACCAACCGCCGGTACTGAGTCGTCCCCGGCGTGGCCGGGGCTACTTCTTGCGGCGCTTGACCGGGGCCTTCTTCGCGGGCTGCTGCTCGTCGGACTGGTCATCGGCCGCGGCAGCGTGGTCGGCCGAGTCGTGCTCGGGGGCCGCGGCAGCGTGGTCGGCCGAGTCGTGCTCGGGGGCCTCATCAGTCGACCCGGCCTCGGTCGGCTCGACCTCGGCGGCCTTCTTCGCGCGCTGGCTGCCCCGCTTCACCGGCTTGTCCGACTCGGGGTCGGCCTTGCTGCGGGTGGGCAGCACGATGGTCTTGTCGTCCAGGTCGACCTGCATGGGGCCCCGACCACCCTTCTTGGTGGTGAACACGTGGACCTTGTCGAAGTCCTTCTGTTCGCGCCAGTGGCGGTCGTTGGGGTTGAAGATCTCGAAGATGTTGGTCATCGGGCCAGTACCACCGCAAAGTCGGGCTGCAGTGCGCAGCGTTCATTGAACATGCCCAGCAGTCCAGCCCAGGCGTGGGGGTGCGCCACGGCAAAGTCCTGCCAGCCGCGCCAGACCAGTGCGGTCGGCTCGGTGAAGTCAGTCAGGCAGTCCCAGGCGGCGTCCATGTTCTCGCCATAGTAGTCCGGGAAGTTCAACGCCCTGCCCAAGCGGCCGAGCACCTCCCGCCGATCATCGCCACCCTCGAGCAGTCCGAGCCTCCACTGCGCGCCGACCTGCTCAAACCAGGCGTCGTCGATCTCGAGCAGGTGCACGCCGGGCACCAGGGCCGCCCTCACAGCACCCTCCGGAAGGACTCGTAGTGGTCGTCGGTGTAGTAGATCGGGTGGCTGGTCGAGCAGGCGGTGGCCCGCACCGGGGTGGTCGAGGTCTGCTTGCCGCAGCCCCCCACCACGAAGCGCCGCGCCCCACGGTCCCGCGACCCGGGGGTCTCGACGGTGAACTCGCGGTAGTAGCCGTTGGGCTTGCTGGGCAGCAGCCCCTCACGGTTGCCGAAGACGGTGCCGTCCTTCTGGTACTCGAAGGGGCCGGACGCCATCAGCAGCCGGTAGACCTCCTGCGCCTCGGCCGGCAGGTCGGCCACCGCGATGACGGCCAACCCGTCAGCGTCGGTGCTCGGCACCGAAGAGGTGCTGGCGCGCCCGGCCGTCGAGGTGCGGGCCGCCGACGCCGGGGCCGTTGAGCCGGGGGCGGACGAGTCGGGGGCGGACGAGGACGCCGCCCCGGGCGCCGAGGAGGACTCGGTGGCGCTGGGGGTGGAGGGCTCCCCCACGGAACCGGGGTCGCGGAAGAAGTAGCCGGCCAGCAGCACCAGGAGGATGGCCGCCACCAGCATCAGCAGGCCCCTGCGATTGGTCAGCACGTCAGCGGGCACCCTCATCGGCTGCTCCGGCACCGTTGGGCGGGCCGGCCACGGTATCGGGGTTCAGGCTGGCGCCGGGGTTCAGGCTGGCGCTGCGGCCCGGCCCCCCCATCGCGCGGAACACGTAGTCGGCCATGTCGGGGCGCTGCTTCCAGTGGGTGCGCACCCGGGTGGAGAACTCGGCGGCCGCCGCGGCCGGGTCCTCGGCGGTGGTGATCGCCGACGAGACGGCCACCCGCACGGCTCCGGCGGCGAGCACCTCGTCCAGGTTGTCCAGGGTGATCCCACCGACGGCGAACCAGGGCACCGTCTTCTCGTCGTGCACCGGGAGCACCTCGGCGGCCTCACGCACCAGGTCGGGGCCGGGCACCTCGTTGCCGTACACCGGGCCGACGGTGATCCAGTCGGCCTTCTCTAGCACGGCATGGTCGAGCTGGGCACGGTCGTGCACCGAACGGCCGACCAGCGACCACTTCCCCAGCCGGGCCCGGGCATCACCCAGGTCACCGTCGGTCGAACCCAGGTGCAGCAGGTCGGCCGTGAAACCGGCCGCCACTTCGGTGTTGCGGCCCACGCACAGCAGCTTGCGGTGGTCGAAGGTGGGCTGGACCGCGGCGTCCAGCGCCTCGCGGAGGGCCGCGTCGTCCGCCTCGGGTGCCCGCACCTGGAGGATGTCGGCACCGGCGCGGAACATCTGGTCCAGGAAGTCGACGAAGGCTTCGGTGCCGCCGCGCAGGTCGGTGATGACCATGAGGCGGGCCATCGCCAGGTTGTCCTTGAGTCCGATCAGAGCAGTCACCCTGTCAGGATAGGACCCGGCGACCGGTTGTGGTGCGCGTTGGAGCGCCATCTGCAGCACAGCCGCAGGCGAACGGGCCCTAGTCGGGGAGCGGAAAGGTTTCCAGATTCTCGGCGGCGCCCTCGTCCCACCAAGTCAGCGTGATCTCGCTCGCGGTGGCGCGGATGGGCAGCAGTCCACGAATCTCGTCGAGCTCGGTGGCGCTGAGTTCGTGCCCGATCGAGAGATGCGGGGTGACCTCGTCGTACATTCCGCCGTAGGGCGGCCACTGTGGAAGGGCTTCGGCGAACAGCGCAGTGAGTCGCTTGAAAGGCTCAGCTGGCGACAGTCTGCTGCACGGTGAGGTCGGGTCGCGGCAGAATCATCCCGTGAACCAACAGATCCGGGACTGCGGCTACGACGACGACGGACTCTGGTTCCGCTACCGCGCGACGGCGATCATCCTGCACGACGGCAAGGTGCTGATGGCCCGCAACGAGACCAGCCCGTACTACTACTCCATCGGCGGCGGCGTCCACCACGGCGAGAGCGCGATCGATGCTGTGAAGCGCGAGGTGCTCGAGGAGACGGGCGTCGAGATGGAGGTCGATCGGTTGGCCTTCATCCACGAGAACTTCTTCCGTGACTCGATCACCCCCGGGCTCGAGGAACGCGACTGTCACGAACTCGCCTTCTACTTCCTCATGAAGTACGACCCCGCCGTACCGCTGAGCACCGAACCGAGCCTCACCACCTTGGGCGACGTCGAGTGGCACGAATGGATCCCGATCGACGAGTACGGCAAGACGACCACCATGTACCCGACCTTCTTCGGCGACGAACTGGCCGCGATCGGTCCACGCCCGAAGTGGATCACGACCCACGAGTAGGACTCAGCCCATGCCGGGGAGCGGGCGCTCCGATCCGTAATACGTATCAACGTCGCGTATTACACTAGCTGCGTGACGCAGATCGTTCCCGTGCGCATGGACGCCCACCTCCTGGCAGACATCGACAGGCGCGCGGCCATCGAGGCGACCAGTCGGTCGTCGGTGATCAGGGCCGCCCTCCAGGCGTATCTGGCAGGGGCGCCGCGCGGGGTGCTGAAGATCTCTGCCGACTCCCTGCGTCGGATCGCTGAGATCGGCGACCGGTACGGCCTCGCCTCGTTGGAGGTGTTCGGGTCAGTCGCCGCGGGGACGGCGACGCCGGCCAGCGACGTGGATCTGCTCTACGAGCTCCGACCCGGCAGGCGGCTGGGGTGGGAAATCGAGGACCTGACCGCGGAACTCGCCGAGGTGTTCGGCAGACCGGTGGATCTCGTGGCCCGCACCGCCCTCCACCCCCGCCTCAAGGACGCCGTCCTGAACCAGGCGCAGGCCATCTATGCGACGTGAGGCACTCCTGCTCGTGGAGATGATCGACGCGGCCAGGCACGCGATGACGTTGGTGGCGGGTCGGGACGGAGACGAGTTGTGCGAGGATCGCCTCCGACGAGACGCGCTGCTCTGGAGCTTCATGGTGCTGGGCGAGGCATCCTCGCAGCTCCCGGCGGAGTTCAAGGCGGACCACCCGGAGGTCAACTGGGCGCGCCCGGCGCAGCTCCGCCACCGGATCGTCCGCGGCTACTGGTCGATGGACATGGACGTCCTCATCACGACAGCCGAGCTCGACCTCCCGTCCTTCGTCGAGCGGCTTGAGGACGTCCTGAGGGAGATCGACGGCTGAGCTCACTGGTTGACCATTGGGGTGGACGAGGCGAATCGTCTTGTCTGCACCCCGGGTCCATCGGGCCACTGCCAGGCTGAGCGAGTCGCCCTTCGGGGACGACCTGGCTGAGAGTTGCAGGGCTCGGTGGCCCGGGACGCGCAGATCGGCCATAGGGCTATGCGCCAAGGACCCGGCAAGGTCCCGGAGCGCCTCAGTGAGCGACCGACCGTCACGTCCCGGACCGGAGTGCTGAATCCGTGGGCTGACGGAAGGAGCACTCTCATGATTGAGGCTACGCCCACCTACGCCGGGATCGACTGGTCCTGGCAGCACCACGCGCTGTGCATCGTCGACGACGACGGACAGCGCATCGAGGAAGCAACCGTGCCGCACACACGGCCCGGGTTGACCAAGATCACCACCCTGCTGCGTCGCCATGGCGTGGAACGGATCGGGATCGAGCGCGGCGACGGACCGGTGGTCGAGCACCTGATCCGCGACGGGTTCGAAGTCGTCGTGATCAGTGCACGGCAGGTGAAGTCACTGCGTGCCCGCTACGGCTCCGCGGGGAACAAGGACGACCGGTTCGACGCGTTCGTGCTGGCCGACGCGTTGCGCACCGACGCCGGTCGCTGGGCGATCGTGCAACCAGACAGCGAACAGACGATCGCGCTGCGGATGCTGGTGCGCGCCCGCCACGATCTGATCGATCACCGGATCGCCGTGCACAACCAACTGCTCGCAGTGCTGCAGCACAACTTCCCCGGCGCGATCGGCCTGTTCAGCCAGCTCGACATCCCCATCAGCCTGGCGTTCCTGCGCCGATTCCCCAGCGAAGCCAAAGCAGCCTGGCTCAGCGAGCTGCGGATGGCGCACTGGCTCAAGGCCAACGCATACTGCGGCCGCCACACCCCGACCCGGCTGGTCGACCACCTGCACGAAGCTGCGACCGGCCGCGTCAGCGGCGCGGCAGCCGAAGCCAGCGAGGTCATCGTGCTGACCCTCGTTGATCTGCTCGCCACCCTGCGTGATGAACAAGCCCGGCTCGAGGCCCGGATCAAGGAAGCACTCCTGGCTCACCCCGACGGCCCGATCTTCCAGTCCCTGCCCCGCGCCGGGACCGTCCGCGCAGCCACCCTGCTGGCCGAGATCGGCGACTGCCGGGCCAGGTTCCCCGACCCCCCAGCACTCGCCGCAGCCGCCGGCGTCGCACCATCGACCAGGCAGTCCGGCAAGCACCTCAACGTCGCCTACCGACGCGGCTGCAACAAACAACTCCGGGCAGCACTGGTCGACTGGGCCCAAGACACGCCCCGCGCGAACGCCTGGGCACGCGACACCTACGACCGCGCCCGAGCCCGCGGCTGCCGACACCCCCACGCAGCAAGAATCCTGGCCCAAAACTGGACCAGGATCCTGTGGCGCTGCTGGCACGACCACACGCCCTACAACCCCGACCTACACGGCCGACTCAACAGCCTCCTGACG